>JASMAO010000013.1 GCA_030754315.1 SAR202 cluster bacterium | reverse complement strand
TTGCCCTATCCGTGCGTGGCGTTCGTAAAGGGAGTCTAGGCCTTCGTCCATGATCCTTTCCAGTGCTAGGTCTAGAGCAAACATCATAGAGACGCTGGGTGTGTATGGGGGTTGGCCTATTTCGAAGTAATGTTGGTATTGGGCTAGATCAAAGTAGAAACGGGGCATTTTTGCTTCTGCATGTGCCTTCCACGCACTGTCGCTGAAACTGATGAACGCCAGCCCTGGTGGCAACATCCATCCTTTTTGGGAGGCCGTTGCTATCACGTCGCAACCCCAGGTGTCAGTGTGCAATGGAATCGAGCATACGCTGGATATGCCGTCGACCAGCAGTAGCTTGTCAAACTGGTCTTTGACTATGCTGGCAACGGATTCTAGGTCGTTAGTAACCCCCGTGGACGTTTCATTGTGAGTCACCAGTACGGCTTTGATTTCATCGTCGGCTTCGAGAGCTGACCTCAATTTTCCCAGGTCTATTGCTGTGCCCAGCGGAAAGCGCAGCGTAGTGACATCGGCACCAAACCTCTCGGCGATTTCTGCAAAACGATCGCCGAATGAGCCGATGGTTGTGCCAAGGACCTTATCTCCAGGTGACAGAGTGTTGACAATTGCAGCCTCCAACGCGCCAGTCCCAGAGGCTGTGAGAATGTAGATGTTTCCCTTGGTATCGAAAACCTGCTTAAGGCGATCAGAGACCCGGTATAGCATTTCTTTGAACTCTGGTCCTCTGTGGTTAATCATCGGTCTAGACATCTCTTGCAAGATGTCATCGGGTACAGGAATTGGCCCAGGTATCCTCAGGTTCATTCTTTTGCCTCCAGATCAGATCCATTTGTTTAAAATAAATGGTCTTAAGCATGTGATTTTTTGTGATACTCGATTCTAGCATATGGGTGGTTCGTTTTTGCTTCCGCGCTGGTCTTGCGGGGATGTGATTGAACCGAAGTGGTTTTTGTCACCGTCGCTCTGAGTCATTATGGAATATTACTTTGGCAGTAGCAGCGGTGAGACCACGTGGATATCAACTGCGTCTTTCACACACCGGTAGTAAGCTCTGTGTTTTTGGCTGGGGCGCGTGGCTAGAGCAGACTGGGTTGGTTGGAGTTAGGACATTGATAGTCCATACCAAGATGTTTGTAGGCACGGGGAGTCGCGATGCGACCGCGCCGTGTACGATCTAGGAATCCTGTTTGAAGAAGGAAAGGCTCGTAGACATCAGAGATGGTTTCAGCCTCCTCGCTGATGGAGGCGGCTAACGTGTCTAATCCCACCGGTCCCCCGTCAAACTTCTCGATGATAGCCTTAAGTACTAGATAATCGGTACTGTCAAGGCCGAGGTCATCTATTTCCAGCCGTTCCAACGCATGTTGGGTCACAGGCCCAGTGACTACGCCTTCGGCCATCACTTGAGCATAATCACGAACACGTTTTAGTAGTCTGTTGGCTACGCGGGGGGTTCCACGAGATCGCCGAGCTATCTCTTCGGTGCCATTCTGTTCTGCGGTGATTTCTAGTATGCGAGCTGATCGGTCCACTATGAGGTTCATGGCATCCTGTCCGTAGAAGTCGAGCCTGTCTACAGAGCCAAATCTATCTCGAAGAGGAGAACTGACCATGCCGTATCGAGTTGTGGCCCCGATCAACGTGAATGGTGGTATAGCCAAGTTTATACTTCTCGCCTTTAATCCCTTATCTATAACCCATGAGACGAAGAAGTCTTCCATGGCTGGATATAAGACCTCTTCTACGACCCTGCTTAGTCT
This sequence comes from SAR202 cluster bacterium, assembly GCA_030754315.1. GTDB lineage: Bacteria > Chloroflexota > Dehalococcoidia > Lucifugimonadales > JASMAO01 > JASMAO01. The sequence goes on along the minus strand of JASMAO010000013.1, from coordinate 4,652 downwards.
GTGTATCTCATCAATAAAGAGGGTTTCTCCATGTTGTAGTCTGGTTAGTATGGAGACCATGTCAGCTGGCCTTTCTATAGCTGGGCCGGATGTCACTTTGATGGGCACACCCATCTCCGTGGCAATGATGTGTGCTAACGTTGTCTTGCCTAGGCCTGGTGGGCCATGAAGAAGTATGTGGTCTAGTGGTTGATTACGTTGCTTGGCTGCAGAGATGGCTATATCAAGATTGCCCTTGATTTTTTCTTGGCCGATATAGTCGGCAAGCTGTTGTGGCCGGAGGGTTGTGTCTAGCCTATGGTCTTCGTCGTTGGATTTACCTGAGACGATGCGTTGTTCCATGGTAGTTGTTTGCCATATTCACATGTGGGATGTTGCTTAACATCCGGTCAATTCGAGTTGTAGTCGCCTAGCGTCCCGCTCGCTAGTTTTGGACAGCCATCTTAGTTTACAGTACTCACTCATTTGAACCCTTGGAGTCTTACCTTGGAGGATTTTGTAGGTAAATTTCTCTTTGTCTGAAATTTAACTTGTACGGACTAGAGGGTATATAGGCATTGTGACAGGCGCCATAGTTATCCCGAATGTTGTGTTGAGTCGGGCCTCGGGACATTTTCCCGGATAAATGAGGAGATATCTGTGGTAGGGGTACCCGGTCCGAATGTACGAATCACCCCCAGTTTCCCCAGGGTGGTGCGGTCCTCATCCGGAATGATACCGCCTGCAATGACGACAACGTCGTTCATACATTTTTCCTTTAGGCCATTTAGAATCGCTGGCAACAATTCCATGTGGGCGCCAGATAGTATGCTGAGGCCGATTACATCCACATCTTCCTCGAAGGCAGCTTCCACAATCATGGCTGGTGTTTGACGTATGCCCGTGTAGATAACCTCCATCCCATCTTCACGCAGTGCGTGGGCGATCACCTTGGCCCCACGGTCGTGCCCATCCAGTCCGGGTTTAGCCACTAATACTCTAATCACGTTCGAGGACAACCTCTCTATCTCCTAGCTGTATCTTGGTCTACCAACTCAATTAGTGTTCCACCTGTTGACTTTGGATGGAGGAACGCAATTGAACCCGTCAAGCCTTTACGAGGGGTTCGATCTATAAGTTGGATACCTTCTTCATCTAGGAGTTTCAGCTTAGCATCCAGATCCTCTACCTCAAAGCAGAGATGGTGAAGTCCCTCCCCTCTCCGGCCAATAAACCGTGCCACGCTATTGTCAGGATCGATTGGCTGGATGAATTCCAATTGGGATCCGCCTACTCGTACCAAGGCCGCGCGTATCCCCTGGTCTTCTAGAGATTCTATTTCTTCGGTACCGGCTCCAAATATTCTGCCGTAGAAAGAGAGTGTTGCCTCAATGTCACGGACCGCTATTCCCACATGATTTATATGCTCAACTGTACAGACAAAAGCTGTTTTGGTCATATGTCACCCGTATATTACCGGTGGATTTGTAGTTAATGCCACTGTCCGATGCGGTCGAAGAGATTTAACTTAGAGAATACCACTAGCCTTTCACATAAACTTCAAATTTATGTTATTTTGAGGCACATTCCTAACAGTCGTATGTTGCTTTCGAATAGGCATGGCGTCCCTAAAAACTCAATGCCGAACTCCCTCCGTTTACACATCACCGAAGATTCCACGGGAGATTATCATACGTTGGACTTCCGAGGAGCCTTCATATATCTCGGTTACCTTGGCGTCCCGGTATAGTCGCTCTACTATGGTCGGGGCAAAATATCCAATACCGCCGTGGATTTGTAGGGCGCGGTTTGCGGTTTCTACCGCGACGCGTGAAGCTAATAACTTAGCCATGGATGCTGTTTCAGCATACGGTTGACCTGCGTCCATCAGTGTTGCGGCGTGGTAGACTAGCAGCCTTGCAGCCATGATATTCGTTGCCAAATTAGCTAAATCCCACTGCGTATTTTGGAACTCCGATAGTCGTTTCCCGAAGACCTCGCGCTGCTTTGAGTAGGCGATGGCCGCGTCGTATGCGGCCTGTGCAATTCCAACGCACTGAGAGGCGATCGCGATTCGACTTCCGTTGAGTACCTCCATACATTCCTGAAATCCCTTTCCTTCGGGCCCTAGACGATTTTCTTCCGTCACCGGGCATCCGTCAAAAACCACTTCCGCTGTTGAAGAAGCTCTAATTCCCATTTTTCCGTGCTGAGGATTTACGGTGAGTCCAGGCGTGTCGCGTTGGATGATCAAGGCGTCGATCCCTTTGGTTCGAAGGCTACGGTCGTGTGTTGCAAGTACCACGAAGACAGTGGCTTCCTCAGCGTTAGTGATGAAGTGCTTGGTTCCATCGAGGCGGTATTTCCCATTCGCTTGAGTCAATGAAGTACTCATCGAAGCAGCGTCACTTCCAGAGTCCGGTTCTGTGAGAGCGAACGCGCCGATAGTTTCTGCTTTGGCCAGATGAGGTATGAATCTGCGCTTTTGTTCTATCGTACCGAATAGCTGAATGAATCTGGTGCATAGAGACAAATGCGCGATGTAGATTGTGCTTGTCGCTGCACAGCCTCTGGCCACTTCTTCCGCCACAATGGACAGCTGGCGTGAGGTGCCTCCGCTACCACCGTACTCTTCCTTGATCGTCAACCCGAACATGCCAAGATCCGCCAGTTCCCGGATGTTGCTCCATGGGAACTCCCCACTTTTGTCATAATCAGCCGCTCGGGGTGCCAGCACCTGGTCCGCAAATTCGCCAACCGTCGATTTTAGAAGAGACTCCTCTTCCGACAAATGAGTATGGACCATCTTAGTTCTTATTCCTGAGTATGAAGTGGGAGAAGCATACTAGTCGTATCGTCGCTGAACAAGTTAAGGAGTGGCTTTGTACCCTAATTAGCCGATTGATATGGGCTGGTTCTTGACAGTTATGGGAGGGATATTATAGGGTGGCCGGCGGCGCAACCTGCCGATGCCGAGGGCCGCGCGGGGCGCCGTTTAGCCCAGTAGTACAGTCCCGAAACGAAGGAGATGGTATACATTTGGTCAGTGGTTGTATTCAGTGCGCTCACGCAAAAACTCTGACCCTGCTATAATGTCGGCTCTCCAAAGGGAACGAAAAACGCCTAGTCTTTTGACTGAAGCAGGTGAATAAATGACTGAAGCGGTAAAACGGGAGAACCTTCTTACTGTAAATGACCTTAAGACCTACTTCCCCACAGATGAGGGAGTGGTTAAGGCTGTTGATGGTATTAGCTTTAAGATAGATGAGGGAGCGACTCTCGGTGTTGTAGGAGAAAGCGGCTGCGGGAAAAGCACCGTTGGTAGATCAATTCTTCAGATACTGGACAAGCCTGGTGGGGTTGAGGACGGTGAGATACTGTGGCGGACTGATTCCCTCGATGGCACTAGTATGGTCGTAGATGTAGCTAGACAACGACCTAACAGCAAGACCATGCGCTCCATACGCGGGCAGGACATCGCTCTTATATTCCAAGAACCAATGACCTCTTTTAGCCCGGTTCATACTATTGGTAACCAGATGATGGAAATGATACGGTTGCATCGAGATGTTTCCAAAGCCGAGGCGAAGGACCGTTCGATTGAGTTGTTGCAGAGTGTTGGTATACCTAACCCTGCACAGCGTGTAGATGAGTATTCATTCCAACTGAGTGGTGGTTTGCGACAGAGGGCAATGATCGCGATGGCTCTCTCATGCGACCCTAAACTGCTTATAGCTGATGAACCTACCACAGCCCTTGATGTAACAACCCAAGCTCAGATACTGGACCTGCTTCGTCAGCTGCAAGAACAGAATGGCATGGCGATTATGCTGATTACGCACAACCTTGGCGTAATCGCCGAGATGGCGGATGATATCGTGGTCATGTATCTTGGGCGTGCTGTCGAGTCGGGGCCCGTTGATGAGGTGTTCCACAATCCTCAGCACCCGTATACAAGAGGTCTTCTGCGATCAATCCCAAGTATTTATGGGTCGGATATCAAGAGACTTCCTTCCATTACCGGCACCATCCCGCATCCATTCAATCGGCCTGCAGGATGCACGTTTAGTCCGAGATGTCCTGACTTTATCGAAGGAACATGTGATTCGAACGAGCCGGCCTTCAAATCAATGGATGGGACCTCACAGATGGTCTCTTGTTTCCTGCATCATCCGCCGCAAGGCGTAGAGGTGACTGCTACGGAGGAGGGTACAAGTGACTGACCTACAATCAACGGCCACGAAAACTCCAGAAATCGGCGAAGGGAATATTCTTGAGGTTAAGAGCCTCGTTAAGTTTTTCCCAATACAGAAAGGTTTCTTACGTCGTACCGTAGGCCACGTTCGGGCCGTTGACGACGTTAGCTTCGAGGTACAGGAAGGTGAGACCCTGGGACTCGTAGGTGAAAGCGGCTGCGGGAAGACCACTACTGCCCGATGCATTTTGCGAGCGCTTGACCCTACCAGCGGTGAGGTTCTTTTCAAGACCGAAAAAGGCAACACCGTTGAGGTTTCAACACTTCGAAAAATGCCTCTGCGTGAGATGCGCAGAGATATGCAAATGATATTCCAGGATCCTTTCTCATCATTGAATCCTCGTATGTCTCTCTTAGACATAGTTGGAGAGCCCCTTCTTGTTCACGGTATGAAAGATAGGCGTGAGAGAGCGGATAG
>JASMAO010000012.1 GCA_030754315.1 SAR202 cluster bacterium | reverse complement strand
GGTGGAGTTGATTCTGCAGTTATGCCATGGGCGAGCTCAATAGAAATCACTGCTGAGGGTGATCCCAGTTTGGATGCTGAAATACAAGTTCTGATGCAAACGTCAGAGTTTGGTGCGGTCGATAATTCTTTTCTTGACCTAGGACCGGAAGCAAATATTTTTGAGACGGTTACGCCTGATCAGCAACGAGAACACATCACGGCGATTGCTATAACCGGTAATCGTTGTCCAACTTCAGAGCCGGGTTGTGAAAAGAATACAGAAGAACTGTTTCGGATGATAGTTGTTGGGGATTCAGATTGGTTGACAGATCAAGTCGTGAGCCGATATTCCGATCAGGTTATGTTAGCAGCGAACTATCTTGACTGGCTGGCGCAGGAAGACGAACTGGCGGCCGTTCGCGCCAAGGGAGCCACATTACGTAGACTAACATTTAATTCCGAAACGCATAAGGACTTTGTTCATTGGGGCAGTATCGCAGGTATACCTGTCTTACTAATTGTCTTGGCCTTGGTTCGATATGGCATGCGTCAAAGATCACAACGAAGGGTGTACAGCGTTGAGTAGGTTCCAAATCGCTATTGTGTCGGTGTTACTCGTGGTTCTAACTATCGTAGGATTAGTTCTTCGTCTTACTACTACGTATTCAGAAGTAGAGAAGATATCTGGTGTTGCGACCATTACGGAGGACTCGATCGATCGTATAGTTATCATAGATCAGGAATCTGTCCAATCTACTGATAAACAAAGGATGGCGGATGGGGAGGTAACTCTTTGGAAAATCAATGATGGTTGGTTGGCTGGTCTTGAGTACTTCAGGTACCGTACTGACGAAAACAAAATGCAGGAGATTTTGACAGCCGCCGAAGGAATTCAAAAAGCTGAGTTGGTATCCATAAACCAAGTTAATCATGAGATTCTCGGGGTTTCCGACGAACATGGGAAAGTGGTTGAATTCTGGAATGGGCAAAATTTGATTGAGAGTTTCATCGTCGGAGACAAGGCATCGATACAGGTTGGTGACAGGACACTTAATCCCTGGACGCCAGTGAATCGATCCTGTTTTTTAAGGCGGGAGGGCGAGGATGAGGTATATTTCGTGTTTTGCCCAAGTGCCGACGTGTTCGGATCAGTACTGCAGCAGTGGATTTCATCTGACATTGCCTGGATTCCATCACATGAAATTGAAAAAATCCATTTCACATACAGAGACGAAGAGTTTGTTTTAAAACCTTTCGGGTCCGCGTGGGTTGTCAATGGTGAATCTACACAAGGACAGGCCAGCGAAGACAAAGTACGCGATGTTCTAAGACAGATACAACCGGTAAGTTCAAGCAACCTTCCCACCCCGGAAGAAGTTCAGGGGCTTGATTTCAGGGATCCCGATGTGAAAATCAGGTTCACCTCTTTGCCGGATGCGACGGCCGATTCGTTTACCCTTCTTTTCATAAAGAATGGAGACGATGGAGAACATTTCATCAATGTGGAGGGTGAGCCCTACGTATACATATTCAGTACGGAAAACTCAGTACAACTTTTGAAACGATTCGACGATATGGTGACGACTACCGCTCCCTAATTGAATTGCTCTCGTACCCATCCTCGTTAGCCCAGTCTCAGATACATCATGAATCGGACAAAAATTCTAACGCTCTTGAAAGGTCTAGCAATTGCTTTACTTTTGTCAGCGTGTGCCAGTGTCCATGAATCGATAGTTTTTAACACCGAAGGAGAGGAGCTTCTCTCACAAGGTATGTTGGAACTGGCTGTTGATAAATTCGATAAGGCAGTGGAATCGGACCCAAACTTACTAGAAGCGTTTCGTAACAGAGCAAAAACCCATGCACTTCTAGGGAATTTCGTAGCAGTAGTGGCCGATTACACGGAACTCATTCGATTGGATCCAGACGCTGCAACTTCTTATGAAGGTCGAGCGTCAGCGTATCTCAAACTTGATCAACCTAAAATGGCTGAAATAGATCTAGATGAAGCTATTCGACTCGATGCTGAATTGGTTTCGGCATACGTGCATCTTGGTTTTGTTAAAACGGTGCTTGGTGAGTACAGGCAGGCGATTAATGAACTGAACAAGGCCATACGACTCAATGGAAAGAACTCTATTGCTTATAATTATCGGGGGGATGCCTACTGGAAGATGGGTGAATTTCAGCGTGCCATGGATGACTATGATGATGCGGTGAGTTTAGGCCCATCGAACGGTGAAGCATTTATTAGCAGAGGTAATGCCTTTCGATCGTCAGGTCAATGGGCCGATGCGATTCAGAACTACAATGCGGCCTTTAGGTTTATTAAACCTACGTCAGAGAATTATTATCACCGAGGTCTAGCGTATAGTCAGACACAGCGATTTGATAGTGCCATCAGGGATTATACGAAAGCGCTTGAACTAGATCCAAATTACACCGATGTCTACAATAGTCGAGCCGTTGCATATCAGGGTTTTGGTGATACAGAGGCAGCCATCAGAGATTACACTGAGGTTCTTGGGCGTGACCCGAATCGCTGGGAGGTCTATTTCAACCGAGGTAATAGTTACATGGTTTTGGAACAGTGGATAAATGCTGTTCAAGACTACACGGATTCGCTCAGCATTTCTTCTGCTGAAACACTTGTGTTTAATAACAGAGGATTGGCGTTGATTGAATTGAGGGAGTTTGATAAGGCGATTGCAGATTTCAATGAGGCCGTTAATCTCTATCCCAATTACGTGGAGGCGTATACCAACCGAGGTATTGCTCAGAAAGAATCAGGGAACATTGCAGCAGCGATTGAGTCTTATGGTGAGGCTTTACGGATAATGCCCGATAACGGATTGGTGTATTTTGGACGTGCCCTAGTTCACAGGGTAAAAGGCGATGTCGATAGCTTTATAAATGACCTAGCGAATGCATTAAACCTAGGAGTTGATAAAGACTCCATTGAGCTGACGCTGGTGGAACATGACGAACATCCACTTGACGTCCGCAATTTTGTAAATGAAGCTCTTAGACGACTCGAGGAGCGCAAATCAAACAGTTAGCCTTTTTAAGGTCAAGCTGATCGACGTCGACACCCCAGAGCCCGCTATATTCCTGTCTCAACAAATGTGAACAAGAGTTGCGACAAACCACCACCTGCCACACGTGTTGGGAGCTATTGCTTTACATGAGGCAAAGTCGATCAAAAAAAGGCCAGCTTGTAACCGATAGAGTCAGGGAGATGTTTTTAGTAAACGCCGTCTAGGAAACTCCATAGCGCCTTAGTTGAGGTATCTGCAGCTTCGGTTGCGTCGGAAGCCGCTTGTCCGGGCTCGACACCACTCGTGACTGATGTGAGGGTTTGAACCATAGCTCTTTCCGCTTCGGCGTGTTCAATATCCAAGGTTCTGTGGACCTCGAAAAATGAAATCGCTTCAGGGTTGTCAATACCGTAGTGTTTCTTCAACCCCACTATTTTTGTCTTGGCGACTTCGGGCACCTGAGATTCGAATGCATACAGTGCTGTCACTCCTGCGCTAACACTCGAACTGGTTGTTAGTTCATGGTAGGTGTCTATGAGCTGTCGGGTGGCGTCAGATGGGCTGCTTTTTATTACACCGTCACGATTTAAATCTAGGGCGTCACAGAATCGGAGCCACAACTCTACATGATTTTCGTCACCATGTTCTTCGTCCCAAAGGTTACTCAGAAGAAGCTGCCTGATTTCTCTGTCGGCGCAACGATGATGAACGCCGCTGAGAAATGTGGGATAGGCTGATTCAAAGTGGTAGTACTGATTTGCGTATTCCCGCAGTGAATCTAAAGGAAGTTCTCCCTTGTTCCAAGATTCATAGAAGGGGTGCTTGAGGAGGCTTCTCTCTTGCACCATCTGATCGATTCGGTCGAGCACTTCTTTAGCCACGTACTACCTCCATAAAGTAAACAAATAGGTTGAGCGACAATCCGACCGGAAGGAAGTTTATAGTCGTCTTGGAATAGCGTCAAGGAGCACATAGAACCAAAAAGTCAAGGCATTCCTTGAAACGGGTGATTTAGAAGGTTGAAGGTTAGTGTGCAGAAAATGCAATTCTACTGGTACCAGTTGGTGCTGAGTCGGGGTGTTATTTGTTGCTTGCGGTTGGCACAAAAGAAAACTGGCAAGCGTTTTTTGATAGTAAAGCATTAATGTATTGAATACTTCGTTTATTTTGAGGTAATTAGTTATTATTTGACCTATGCTCTTGCTTACAGGCTCCAAAGCCTTAATAACGTTGTACAATCGATTCAAAAGGAAATACTAGGGTGGAGTGGGCAGTTTGTCAGACAACCATATATTGATTACGGGGATCTCTGGACTAATCGGAGGAATCCTTCATCAGCATCTCTCGGATGTTTACTCGATTAAAGGGTTGGATCGCCTATCGTTGCCTGATAATAATGTCGTTGTGGCCGATACGACCAACTTAGATTCTATACGCCCAGCGTTTGAGGGGGTACACACTGTCGTCGATCTCGCTGCTGTACCAGATGCACATACTCCACGGGATGTTATTCTAAGTAATAACATCCCGTCGACTTACAATGTTTTAGAGGCAGCGCGTTTAGGTGGGGTCAAGAGAGTGATATTCGCGAGTTCTAATCACGTAACCGGTATGTATGAAAACGACTATCCGTACTCTGCAATTGTCGCTGGTGAATATCAAGGGTTGGATCCAGCGCTTATACCAAAAATTTCTACTGATATGCCCATTCGACCTGATGGGGCCTACGGCATAGGCAAGGCATTTGGTGAAGCGGCTGGCCGGTTTTACTACGACAACTACGGATTATCGGTGTTATGCCTACGTATCGGTACATTAAATCGTGAAGGTCGGCCTCTAATTCCTCGACATTTTGCGACATTACTGACTCATGACGATCTCGTACGGTTGGTGTGCTGCTGCATTGAGGCGTCCATCAATGTAGGGTTTGATGTGTTTTACGGCGTTTCTTCCAATACGTGGCGATTCTGGGATACCGGCAACGCACTGGAAGCGATCGGCTTTAGGCCAGAGGATAATGCTGAAGCCTGGCGTTGATCGGGTTGCAGTTCAGATAGCAAAGGACAATGAATGGCTGAACCAAAATTGACGGCCGACTCGATTGTGAAACAGTTTAAGGCCAACAGTGTTACTCATGTAGTTTGGCTTCCTGATAGTGAAACGAATTTTATGTACCAAGAATTGATTAATGAGGTTTCTCTAGAGATCATCCCTATTTGTAGGGAGGGGGAGAGTATGCCAATATCGGCAGGTCTTTGGATGGGAGGAAAGAAACCGATCACGATGATTCAAAATACTGGCATGTTTGAGGCCGGGGATTCGATTCGTGGCTGGGCCCTAGACATAGATATGCCACTGGTTCTCATGATCGGTTACCGTGGATGGACTCGGCATGGGGCAACTGGTGATTCGGCGGCCCGTTTTACCGAACCAATCCTCCACGCTTGGGGAATCAACTATTATTTGATTGAAAGCGATGGAGATACCGACAGGATAACGATGGCATTTGAAGAGGCAGAGCGGCTTAGAAGACCCGTGGCGTGCTTGATCGGTGCTGAATATGAATGATAATTATTTCCTGTGTATGGTTGTTAAGAGTGTGCGTTTTTCAAAGAGTTCTCTATGCCTATGACTTTATCCAACCGACGGCGATATTTTCCTTCATCGATGAACCTAGCGTTTAGGAACGATGTGACTAATTCGATCGCTACTTCTTCCCCTATGATACGAGTGCCTAGACAAAGTATGTTCAAGTCATCGTGCTCGACTCCCTGGTGTGCGGAGTATGAATCATGGCAAATTGCGGCACGTATACCGATTACCTTGTTGGCAGCGACGCTGGCCCCTACGCCGCTTCCACAGACAATTACGCCACGGTCAGCCTGGTTCGACGACACAGAATCAGCAACAAGCTTTGCGAAATCGGGGAAGTCATCTTCTGGATCATAAGAGTGTGCACCAACGTCAACCACGTCATCGCCCCGAGACTGCATCAAGGAGACTAACGCTGCCTTCAAACTGTAACCAGCGTGGTCGGCGCCTATAGCTACTCTCATGTAAATCCTACCCTGTCTGAATTGATGTACAGATTAACATAGAGGACAAGCCTTATCACGGTTAAATCAACTCGATTGTTTTTTTCTGAAAGATTTAAGAGTGTTATCTTGGAAATCAGGGATCAGTTCCAACTGAAGACGATTTACACCGCAGGTCGCACACGACTGAGAGAGATTCTCTTTAGTGCAGCAGATTCGGGTGTCTACCAACAGACCACGTATATTTCGGCGGATTTCTTTAATAACCTGAAATCGGGCGGTGTACCTTCGCAAGCTGGTCTCACCTCAGTCAAAGAGTGTCTACTCCAGATTCCTGAAATAGATAGTCAGATCAGGGAGTCAGAAACAGGAGCCGTGATATTCAAAGGAGACCAGAGTGCTCTTGTAATTTTGCCACCTTTCCCCATCTCAGAAGTATCCATTCATACTGATGGACATATCTTGCCAGTTATGTCGTTACTCGAAGCCCAACTTGTGGTAGGAGTTATCTTTCTCAGACTTGGGCGATACGCTGTAGGAGTTTTCGGAGGTGATGTACTCTTGGCTTCCAAAACTGGCACTAGGCATGTGAAGAACCGTCATCGTCAAGGCGGGTCGTCACAGCGGAGATTCGAGAGAAGCCGAGAACGTCTTGTTCGAGAGTTTTACGACAAAGCCTGTGCCGTTGCAGGCGATGTGATCTCGCCATTCCGAGACAGTATCGATTACCTTATGTTTGGTGGTGAACGGCACACGCTAAATGGGTTTGGGAAACGCTGCCGCCTCGTTCGTGAATTGGAAAAGAAAACCTTAAACCGGAGGATACCTGTAGGCCGGCCAGGCCAAAAAGCTCTCGAATCCGCTACCAAGGAAATGTGGGTTGGGAAAGTGTTGGTTTTTTCAAAATCCTGTGCGTAGATCTGCCATACCTAACGCGCGGTATATCCGCCGTCCACGACTAACGAAGATCCTGTTACATAAGACGACTCATCTGATGCTAGGTACAAGGCCACGTTTGCAATTTCTTCAGGCTGTCCAAGGCGTTTCATTGGGTGAAGTTCCTCCAATTTGCGGAGGGTTTCAGGGTCTGATGTAAGCAACTCAGTAAGATTAGACCAAACAAAACCTGGGCATATACAGTTGACCCTGACTCCATCTTTAGCCAGGGCTATAGCCATATTCTTAGTTAATTGCACCACACCTCCCTTGGATGGCGGGTATGGATTGAATGGTTGATTCATCCATTGTGGGTATCCCACGATTCCCATTATTGAGGCAAGGTTTATTATTGAGCCATTGCCATCTTTGACCATTCCTTCAGCGGCGTACCAAGAGATAAGGTAGGTGCCTTTTAGGTTAATTTCAATTACGCGATCCCAGATCTCTTCTGGAGTGGCGCTTGATCCAAGGGCATTTCGTGCGGAGACACCGGCACTGTTTATTACAATGTCGAGCCTTCCAAACAATTCGGACGCAGTATCAACTATCGTTTTAGCATCCGTGCTGTTTGATACGTCACCGGTAACTGTTTCAGCTTTCCCTCCTTCATCTCTAATGGCATCGACCAATTCAGCCACTGGTGTCTCGTTAATATCCGAGGCTAATACGCTAGCTCCCTCTTTAGCGAACAACTCAGCAGTTGCACGGCCAATACCGGAGCCTGCTCCGGTCACCAATGCTACTTTGTGTTGCAGTCTCATTTTGATTGCCAAAGGACTATCGAAGGGTTGTTGCTTTCGGTGGTTTTTTGTATGTCTCTATAGGGAAAATGTTCCACCACATTTGTAACGCTGCCATCCACTCGATGAGTAGACTGTCACTTTACCAGGGCCTAACACGGTCCATTCATTCGTGCCTGACATACATCCAGTTTGAGCATCAATACCTAGCACAGTGGTGTTTTCTGGTATGTTTTCGGTCATCTGACGCATTATTTGATCAGGATCGTATCTTTCGTGGTGGGGCATTACTGCTACACCTGGTACAAGTTCCAAACCGCTCACCCAATTACGATACCGTATCCACGCTGCCATTACCATCGCACCGGCGCTTGATCCAATTATTGCCATGCCGTTCCTATTTTGATAAATCAACCTGTCAAGTAAGAGAGAACTTCGTAGTACCGTTATCAAATATTTCGGGTCACCCCCCGTTATGTATACAACTTGGGCGGATTCCACTTGAGATACTAGACTACTTTCGTTGGCTTGGTCAGGATCTAACACCATTAGAGAAGTAGCGTCAGCTCCCAGTTTTGAAAAATACTCTATCCCGTTTGCTGCCGCCTTTGAAGGGTTCTGGTGTGCTGCCGCAGTTGGTAATATGAGTACGGCTGGTTTCTCGAGTTTTGTGGTTTCAAGGACAGCAAGGTCTAAATCCTGACATCCGGATTGGAACTCGTCTCCTCCGACGAGAGCTAGAGACCCTTGCATACTATTATCC
>JASMAO010000011.1 GCA_030754315.1 SAR202 cluster bacterium | reverse complement strand
ACTAGAAATCAAATACATCAAACAGCTTAACGCCGAGTTAAAACAAAAAAATGACATTTAATTAAGTGACTTGCTCGCTAATCAAGCCGATCAGCGGATCAAACAAACCGAGTCCCCAAGAGGAGGTTATGGATTTAAGAGATCGTGTTGCCATCGTCACCGGAGGTACCAGCGGAATTTGTGCGTGCTGTGCAAGAGTACTCTCTGAGCAGGGGGCTGAGTATAACGCTATTATGGGTTGACGGGGTATTTTTCTCATTCATCGTTTATTGTCAACAATGAAGATAAAAAGTGATTCAGCCATTGACCTACTAGCCTACGAACGGTGGGGCGATCACTTATTTACTTCATTAAAGTAAGAATCAAAAATTTCTTCTTTTCCTTAAATTGCTTGTTGTAATTTTCAGAGGAAATTTTCGAAATCACTATTAAAATCTTCTGATGGTTCTTTCACAGTGCCGTCGAGTAAAAGTTTCTCTGTCTGTGTATCTGTTAAACCTAGCTCATTTAGGACTTCTCGCGTGTGCTGACCTAGCAGCGGCACGGTCCGTTGAGGACCAAAGACTTCACCATTAACCATATATCCATTAGTCGTTACATGGATTTCTCCAATCGCCGTATCAATCGGTTGAGTTAGCTGCCGGGCTTTAGGCTGCTCAGTATCGAAAGCTTCGCTCAGTTCTTTAACTCCAGCGCCAACAACTCCTTCTTTATTAAAAACGACATCCCATTCATCTGCCGTTTTCTCCAGGAGTTTTTTTTCTACGTCAGATTGCATTTCTGCAGCATGGTTCTTCATGTCTTTCAGGGTAGTTGTAGTCCACCGTGGCAAACCAACGGCAGCTGCAATACTGCAACAATGACGAGGCAGATAGCCAGCTAGCATCACAAAACCCTCTTTTGCTGGGAAACGACCCAACATAGGCCCTTCGATGTCTTGAACTATTGATATAGGTTGACCACCGTTCTGTGAAGTTAGAGCAGTTCGGTAATTTAACAAAAGCATTGTAATGTCCTGCATAGCTATATCGATTCGCTGTGGCAGACCAGTTTTGTCCCTTAACATGAGTCCTGCCAATATTGATTGAGCTGCATGCATGCCACTAGCGAAATCTAGGATTGGCCCACCCGTTCGAATAGGACCAGACTCTCTGCGATTGTCCGCCATGAACCCTGAGCTTGCCTGCACTACATCGTCAAATCCTGGACGGTGTCCTAGAGGACCAGATTGTCCGAAGGCTGTGAGGGATGCGTAAACGATTCTAGGGTTAACAGACTTAACATCCTCGTAACCTAAACCATGTTTACTAATCGCATCAGTTCGATAATTCTCCATAAAGACATCGGCATTTTCACAAAGTTTAAGCACTAACTCAGCACCTTCGGGACGAGTGATGTCAACACAAAAACTACGTTTTCCCGCGTTCTGGGACACAAACCCCATACCAAGACCTTGCTTAATTTGCTCTTTTGTCCCTCCCCAGGGCCTGACCAAATCACCAGTCGGCGGTTCAATCTTGATAACGTCAGCGCCCAGTAGAGCCAGCTGATAGGTACAATATGGTCCGGCGAGTACATGCGTACTGTCGACGACAACTACACCCTCAAGGGGCCTAACTAACGCGTCTTCTGTCATAGTAGTATTACTCTCGTCAGTATTTCGAAGTATTTGACATGATCAGTTTGAGACCTGATACGCTTTGCCTATTAATATTTTAGTTGTTAATTTATATTATATCGATCAATTGGTATATATAAAAGTTCACCGGTCACTGGAATGCTCAACAGCCTGCTCTACAAAACTACAATCATTTTGGCGCTATTAGCGATGAATGGCGCTGTAGCTCAGACGATACCTTCAAAAGATCAGAACGAGATTGCTTACGATGTTGTCGGTGATGGCAGCACCGCAATTGTGTTCGTGCATGGTTGGACCTGTGACCGCACTTTCTGGGCTGAGCAGATTCCCTACTTCTTAAAAAAGTTCACAGTCGTCACCCTCGATTTGGCAGGACATGGTGCGTCTGGGACTGAACGAACAGGCTGGACTATCGAAGCGTTTGCCGAAGATGTGGCTTCCGTCGTCAATAGGTTGGGCCTCGAACAAGTCACATTAGTTGGTCATTCATTGGGTGGCCTAGTGGTTCTTGAGGCCGCGCACAAGTTGCCGCATCAGACAACCGGAGTAGTAATAGTCGATGAACTAATGAATACATCAGACCAGTATTCTTGGTTTGAGCAGATGCTGGTGTATCTGGCGTTGAAGATCAGCTTTGAATCGTCCATGGATTTCATTGTTCGGGAGTCGATGTTCACGCCCAGTTCGGACAGAGACTTAGTTGAGAAAGTGGTACAAGCGATGGCCAATTCGCCAAAGGTGCCCGCCGTCGAATCAATGGTTGATGCGGGCGGATACTTCGACTACTTCAATGACAATGCGACCAGTACGTTGAACAGGTTGGAAGTGCCAGTGGCGATTGTTAATGCAGGGATACCGCCTGTTAAAGCCGACTTCAAGGTGGAGTCGCAAGAACGGTTGTTACTCAAAGGGCTACCGAATGTGGGGCATTTCCTGATGATGGAAGCGCCATTGGAGTTTAACCACCTCCTAGATCAAACAATCGAGGAGATGGCGGACATCGCAAGTTCAGACATGCGCTAACTTCTCTAAGTAGGCATTGATGAGTTGTACCTGCCTACCTGGTTTGAGGTTTTTTGGCTTAATCAATCCACGTTGATTAAAGCCTGCACAGAGTACCCAAAGGGTTGTGGCTTCATCTCGAACATTGATTTTGTTTGAAATCTCTCCGGCATCAATCGCTTTTTGCAGCAGTGCTTCCAGAGTTGCTATCCATCTGGCACTGATCTTCTCGTGCTCTTGAGCGAATGATTCGTTGTGAACAGCAGCAACCACGAAAGCGGTCCACACAGCGGTTCCGTCGTAAGTCGATTTATCGACAACTGCGTCGCGCAGCAAAAGTCCCTTTAACTTAGCTAAGGGTGAGCGAATAGGCGCAGATTCGCTTTCCGATTGGATCGATTCAATTTGCCGATTGATTACATATCGTGCCGCTTCAAGAAGTACAGCGTCTTTGGTGTCGAAGTAGTGGAACAATGATCCATATGAGATACCAGCCTCTTTAGCGACCTTACGCATTGTCAGACTTTCAAAGCCGGAGCGAGCAATTATGCTGATTGTAGCCTTGGCTACGTGCTTTTTTCTCTCATCCTGATCAACAATTTTTGGCATCGTTTTATTTATCCAAACGCATACATTAGAAGCTGGTTTTGGAACGAGTTTGTCGCTACGCGTCGTCAAAACCTTTTGGGCAGTTAGTTCTTCGAACTAAGAAACACTTCTGGTTCATCATTAACTCGAAAGGAAGTAATGACGACAGACAAATTTGAAGAATATCTCGACGGCAATTATGCATCGGTAAGAATGAGCAAAGATATTACTCGCCGTAAAGGTTTGGAAGTTTTTGTTTTGATTGGGGGGATATCCTTTGATGCGTACCTGTACTTGGTACTTCTTGCCCCGTTTCCGTACGGTTGCCATAGTGTGACCCTGGTGTGACTGAGGGTCTAATTCTATAACTTTTCCTATCTAAATCATACACTTACATGTGTGGCGGAGAGGGAGGGATTCGAACCCTCGGTACGTTTCCGTACACACACTTTCCAGGCGTGCTCCTTCAACCGCTCGGACACCTCTCCAGAAGGCGCGCACAATATCTTAGATCTGCTTCTGTTTCAATCCGGTATGTTTCCATGTCCATGTCCATGTCAGAGGGGCTATGCATACGATATCCGGATAAGGCTTGGCGGCGGATAAGGGTAGCGCGGTCCATGAATCAATCTCTCCTATATCCGTCTGATATAATGCATATTCACTTCGCTCTAGCAGGTTGACAGGTGGACTTTGTCGAAGTTTCATCAACCCTCTTACAGGATTTTTCAAATGAGGGTGTGCATTACGCCTCATTGGCGGGTTTGCCTTAGGGTTTTGGGGCGTAACGAGTGCGACAGC
>JASMAO010000010.1 GCA_030754315.1 SAR202 cluster bacterium | reverse complement strand
GAATAGCATAGGCCTCCTCTATGTTCGAAGGAGAATCTTCCCCTATCATGACCGTGAATTCATCTTGTGATTGAAACTCTTCGAAAAGTTTCTTACCGGCTCGTTCCAATTTCAAATCTGACGCTCTCATATCCAAAAATTTATTTGTTTGCCCGCTAATTTAATCATCTTGGAAGGGTGCATCGCGCCATGCAAGCGCCGCTTTAAGTCCTTCCTCACTAGAGATCCTGTTGAACTCCCTGACTATGGAGGATTGATGAGACACCGCATCTGTCTCCGCTGCTATTACTTGCATCATGTTTCGCCCCATCAGATCTAGCGCTTTATTTACAATACTTTTATTGGCCGCAAGCATTTCCCACGGAATCTTCGCTATTTTGTTGGCAAGACCATCGACAGCTGCATCTAAGCCTTCAGCCGGTACTGATTTAAGCACCAACCCCATTTCCTGGGCTTCCTTTCCAGAAACAGTCTCGCCAGTGAGCATAAACCACTTTGCCCATTGAGGACCGACCATATAGGTCCACATATGGGTTGGGGGCGTCCCCATGGAACGAACGGGGGGAAACCCAATATTGGCATCATCAGCTGCTATGACCATATCGCAATGCAATGCCAAGTCGGTACCACCCGCTATTACATGACCATGTATACCGGCAATTACCGGTTTGCTGAGATCAAACACCGAAGTCATGAGACGGGCAGTTTTTCGGAGACGGTGCATATCTTGTCTGATGTTTCCCCTGCGTTCTTCGGAAGCCCGACGATCCTCATCGGTTTGAGGGGGAGTGACGTCGTAACCGGCACAGAAAGCTCTACCTGCACCTCTCAGTGTTATTACACGCACTGCCGGATCATCATCTGCTGCTTGCAGGCATTCATAGAGTTCAGCCTGAAGAGGCAAACTAAGTGCATTAAGCTTCTCAGGCCTGTTAAGTAAAACCTTTGCCACACCGTTGTCGGTAACTTCACATTTTATGAATTCGTAAGACATCGTGGCTCCCTTTCTCTTATTTACTTACTGGACGATCAGATAGTCGCGAAATAGTAACATGGGGTGATCTTCAAGACCCAAGGCATCTACATTGGCTATGTGACGGTATTAGAATTGTCCCGTCGTACACAACAGCAGAAAGGAAAATCCTTGAAATCCATTGCCCAGGCTGTATATCGATGGCATCCTGAACCGCCCTTCTTTTATGGATGGGTAGTCTTAGGAGCAGCGGGGGTCGGGGCATTTATTGCTACCAGCGTGGCACAAACAGTATTTGGCGGTGTGCAGGATCTCATCGCTGGTGACATGAGCTGGGACAGGAAAACAATAGCTCTAGCAGCTACTTTCGGTACCTGGTCCTCCGGTTTGACTATGCCGTTTATTGGGAAGATGGTAGATCGCTTCGGACCCAGATGGATGATGTTACTAGCTGCCTTATTAGTAGGATTCGGGTCCATATACCTTGCAGGGGCGCAGACAATCTGGCAATTTTTTTTTGCATACCTAGTTGTCAGATCCGTGGCCGGGCCAAACCTTCAAAACCTTGTCCCACGAACCATTGCCGTTAACTTCTTTACAAAACGCAGAAATCTCGCCATGGGTATCACATCCCTGAACAGAATCGTTGGCGAATCTGCAAACATACAAATAATTACGGCACTCTCTTCAGCATTTTCCTGGAGAACAGCTTACCGAACACTAGGATTTATCGCAGTCCCGTTGGCCTTGCCCATATTCCTACTAGTGCGACACAGACCTGAAGAAGTAGGGCAGTTTCCTGACGGGGAAAATATCCAGGGGGATGACTACAATTCTTCCACTCCGTCACTTCTAAATGAGCCCAAATGGACAGTGAAAGAGATAATTTCACTACCTCCATTTTGGTTCATTTTGATGGGAGAATTCGTTGCCGTAACCGCCACTTCGATGGTGATCTTTCAAGTGGTCCCATTTCTAACAGACGGCGGAATGTCTCACTCCGCTGCCGCAGGCGCCCTCACATTGGGAAACCTGCTTGGTGGCATTTCGGTCCCTATTTGGGGATGGTTAACGGATAGGTTCACCACAAAACGCATTGCTGTGATAATCATCGCATCCTCGATCGCACCTACGTTGCTATTCATGACGGTCAACTCTGGCACATTGGGATTTCCGCTTGTTGTCATCTGGACAACTATTACTTGCGTCGTATTTGTTTTGGGAAGCATGATGTTGGGCACTGTCTTTGGCCGAAATTCGTTCGGGACAGCCACAGGTATAACTGGACCCAGTCGCACTGCTGCGATGGGTCTTGGCCCAACAGTTGGAGCGTACGCTGTAACCTGGACGGAATCTTACGATCCTATCTTTGTAGCGGCAACGGCTGGTTATCTTTTGGCTATCGCGCTCTATTTAAGTGTCAGGAGCGAAACCTTTCAGTAATGTAGCGACGTATGCGGCCAAGAACCATATCAGCCAGCTGACTCGGTTGCTTATCGAAGGTATGTGTTGCCCCTGGATAAACATTCAAAGTGGAAGGATTACCTGAAGCAAACCATCTTGAATGCATGAACAAGCTGTCATCGAGAAGGGGATCGAGGGTTCCAACTGTAAAAAGAGCCGGGCACAGATTATGCAAGGTCGCGTACAAAGGTGAAACGTCCGGTTGCTGCCTGATCTCCTCAGAAGGCACGTACCGTTCTATGAACCATTCCATGATCGGGGTACTGAGTATTAGGTTTCTATCACCCCAAAGTCTGAGGCTCGGAGTCATGGTTAGATCAAACACACCGTACACGAGGTTAGTGCCAGCAAATCCGGTGTATCCGTGCTTATCACGCATCCTGATCATCGTCGACGCAGATAGATGACCACCTGCTGACTCGCCACCAATTACTATCTTGTCCGTTCCAAACTCCGTTGGAGCATTCTCAATTACCCATTGTGCTACAACTTCGCAATCGTCCTGAGCAGCAGGATATGGGTGTTCAGGCGCTAGGCGGTAGTCCACACTTATAACTGCAGCGTTGCACTCTTCCATAATATCTTCAAGCATGTCATCTTGAAAATGTGCCCTTCCTATAACCCAGCCTCCTCCGTGCATGTGCAAATAAACTCCGTCTATCTGCCCATCTGGTATGAAAGCCCTAACTGGAATATCACCTGATTTCGATGGAATCTGTCTCTGAATAGCTCTTTGCGATAAAACTGGCGCCGAGTACCTACCACCGCCGGTTTCCTGATCATATCTGGCTTCATCAGGTGTACGTTTATTTAGGGGCGGATACAGTGAAAGTTCTTTCTCCAACTTTTCGACAAAATCACGAACTTCCTGTTGCATTTCGCTCGTAAAGAAAGATGTCTCTTCCTGCATGAACTTCCCTCGTCCAGCCGTAACTAAATTTCTATCACTGATTTCCCACGACATCGCCGCGAAAGGTTAACACGTACACTGAGAAATGGAATCCACATTATTAGAGCCAACCTTGGTAAACCTTGAAAATACGCATATGCAGATTAAGGGTATAAAACAGCGAGTCATCAAGTTAGACAATTCTAAAGAAACCAGGTCCGCCGATCACTTGTATGCCATATCAGCACAATGAGCCATTTCGGCGGCAACCACATATCGAAATATCAAACCTTTCTGACCCATCATCATTACTTACTATTGTAAGCCACCCCAGACTCAGGACTCTCACCTCACAGTGGGGCCGAAGGTTCTGCCTACACGTTAACTTTTATCACGCACATCGATTCCCTGGTGTTTCATGTACGTACGTGGCCGTTTCCCAAGACAACCCACTTATAAGACGTTAGTTCCCTGAGACCCATAGGACCCCTTGCATGCATCTTATTGGTACTAATTGCAACTTCAGCTCCGAGGCCAAATTGCCCACCATCATTGAATCTAGTGGATGCATTTACCATCACAGCGCTGGAATCTACCTCTTTGAGAAACCTATCGGCCGCTGAGTAATCCTCAGTGACAATGGCCTCAGAATGGCCAGTGCTATGCTCGGCAATATGATCCAGAGCATCATCAAGGGAGTCGACGATCCTCACTCCTGCTGTAAGTGACAAATGTTCCGTATCCCAGTCATCGTCATTAACAGGAACTATTTTTACGTCCTCTCGAGGGCCCAGTATCGACATTGCCCTTGTATCACAACGCATTTCCACTCCTGCTTTCCCAAACTCCTCCGCCATACGTGGTAAGTACGATGGAGCAGTAGCGGAATGAATAATCACCGTATCTAATGCGTTACATACCGAAGGCCTCTGAACCTTAGCGTTATA
>JASMAO010000009.1 GCA_030754315.1 SAR202 cluster bacterium | reverse complement strand
TTCAGGAGGGTTTGGCTGCCGGTTATGTCTGTAACTGATGTGGGTATTTGACCGAGAGAGTCTCCGAGGGTTTGAACCAGTTGGGTTTCTTGATCCGAAGGTGTTATTAAAAGCCACTCGTCAGGGGCTAACCATAGAACGCTTACTGTGTTGGTGACAGACCCCGTGTTGGGTTTCAGAGGCAGGTTCACTCCAAGTGTTTTTTCCACAGCTTTTAGGAACCTTTGTTCGTTCGGGTTGCCCCTTAGATTAACGTATCCCAACAAGGGTATTTCTGTGAGTAGAACGCTACCCTCCCTGGTGGGGACAGTAGCTCGATTTTCTGAAACAAACTGAGCTAGGGGACTCTGACGGAGGGGTGTGTCACTCATCCTGGCGTGCTCCTTCCCGATCGTAGAAGACCCGATCTACAATCATCGCAGATACTGTTTTCCCGTTCTCAAGGGGTATATACACCTTCTCTCCAATTATTGAGTGGCCACCTTTGATCAGTGCTAGGGCGATGGATCGTTTCAAGAAAGGACTCATATAACTAGATGTGACATGCCCGACCATTGGCACAGGGATGGCGGCAGAGGTGTTGTCCACTATTTGTCCGCCTTCAGGCAGCACCACGTGGGGATCATCTGTTAATAGGCCAACCATCTGTTTCCTGTCTTGTCGAAGTATGTCGGATCTGTACAAAGAACGTTTGCCCAGGAAATCTTTCTTACGTTTAGAGACGATCCAGTCCATTCCTAGGTCGTTGGGAGTGACAGAGCCGTCAGTGTCTTGGCCGACTATTATGTAGCCTTTTTCAGCTCTCAAGACGTGCATCGCCTCGGTCCCCAAAGGAGTAATTCCGTATTCTATACCTGCTTCTATTACAGCCTCCCAAATACGTCGGCCGTGATTGGATGAGACATTGATTTCGTAGGATAGTTCACCGACAAAGCTTACTCTGAATACTCTTGCTGGGACGCCTGCCACGGTGCCATGACGGATGGACATGAATGGAAAGGCCTCATTTGAGAAGTCGATGTCGTTTGATAGTTTCCCGACGACTCGCCGACTATCTGGGCCGTTGATGGAAATGGTTGTCCAGTGGTCTGTTGTAGACGTCAGGTACACCTCGAGATCTCGCCACTCTGTCTGCAGCCATCGCTCCAGCCATGCCATCACGGTTGCAGCACCGCCAGTTGTGGTGTGCATTAAGTAGTGGTATTCCCCAAGGCGAGCTGTCACTCCATCGTCAAGCAGCATACCGTCTTCCCCAAGCATGAGTCCGTACCGGCAGCGCCCTATCTCAAGCTTAGACCAGGCATTGGTGTAGATCATATTAAGCATGGTAGTCGCATCTGGTCCCTTGATCTCGATTTTGCCTAGAGTAGAAGCGTCCAGTAAACTTACGCCCGTTCTTGTTGCCATACATTCCCTGTAAACGGCGTCTTGCATAGATTCCGTCGGACGAGGGTAATACCAAGGACGTTTCCATTGACCTACGTTCTCGAAGAGGGCACCTGATTCTTCGTGCCACTGATGGATGGATGTCTTACGTACAGGGTCAAATAGAGATCCTATGGAACGCCCAGCTACCGTTCCGAAAGGGACGGGAGTGTACATGGGTCGATAGGTGGTGGCCCCTATTGTTTCCGGATCTGTCCCTTTTAGGTTCGCCAAAATGCCTATAGCGTTGACGTTGCCGAGTTTGCCCTGGTCCGTCCCCATCCCGCATGTGGTATAGCGCTTAATGTGTTCGATGGATTCGTAACCCTCTCGCACCGCAATCGCAATATCCGCCGCAGTAGTATCAGTTTGTAGATCCACGAATTGCTTTGGCCCGAGACCTAGAGGTTTGGGTGAAGGCACTAGCCACATGGGCGTCACAGGCTCTTGTGGTGGGCTCTGCACGGTCGCATTGTTTCCACTGGAAGTATCCAGTCTCAGACCAATTTCCCGGGCCGCTTTTGCGCCTGCTAATCTGCCGTCCATTAGGCACTGCTCGAGGGTAAAGCTCCCTTTGCAGGAACCGGCGTTCTGCATTGCTTGCATTACACTATCAGGAATAAAACTTGATGTGCCGGGATCGTAGCGCAACGTACCACCGGATTGACAGTGCAGATGGACGGTTGGGTTCCAGCCTCCCGAGATCGCTACTAGGTCGCAGTCGAGTCGATGGCTTTTCCCAACAACCGCGTTTCCGCTGCGATCTAGGGGCATCACCGTAACACCGTTTACACTTTTCCCACCTTTCACATCCACTACAACGTGCCCTTCAAGTACAGTTATACCTAAGCCTCGAACTTGCTCGGCGAGTTTGCCTATCGGTTTGGGCCTAACATCTATAACAGCAGATACATGTACACCGATTCTATGGAGATCCAGAGCTGATTGGTAGGCGTTGTCGTTATTAGTAAATACCACCGCTTTGATGGCGGGGTTTACAGCGTACCGGTTTATGTAAGTGGATACTGCTGATGCCAGCATGACGCCCGGGCGGTCGTTGTTCGGAAATACGAGGGGCCTCTCGATTGCACCAGTGGCCAAGATTACGTGATTAGCTCTAATTCGCCATAACCGTTGCCTAGGTACGGTGTTGCTATCAGAGAGAAGGTGGTCCGAAACGCTTTCGGCAATCCCTAGAAAGTTATGGTCGTAGTACCCGAATGCAGTGGCGTGTTTCAGAACGGTTACTTCGTCCATAGCATCTAATTCGCTTAGAGATGCTTTCAGCCAATCAGTTGCCAGCGCTCCGTTTGCCAGGCCTCGATCGGATAGCAAACTGCCCCCCATCTCGTTTTGCTCGTCGGCAATCAGTACGCGTGCTCCGGCCCTGCCTGCCTCGAGGGCTGCTGACAGTCCTGCTGGCCCTCCCCCGATGACTAGGACGTCAACGTGGGCGTTGATTTGGTCGTAACGGTCTGGGTCTGGTGCTTCGGGGGCAGTGCCATACCCAGAGGCCCTCTTAATGACACCTTCGTAAATCCTCCAGGCGTTTTGTGGCCACATGAAAGTTTTGTAGTAAAACCCCGGGGGCATGAAACGAGAAAAGACTCCGATAATCGCACCGATGTCGAAATTAGGACTAGGCCAGCAGTTCAGGCTATACGCGTCGAGTTCATTGTAAAGACTCACCTGTGTCGCCATCTGGTTGGGCGAGGCACCGGCTCCCAGGCCTATTTTAACCATGGCGTTAGATTCTTCCGAGCCAGCACCGACTACACCCCTAGGCCTGTGGTATTTTAGGCTTCGCGCCACGACCCTGACGCCATTGGCCAGCAACGCTGAAGCTAGGGTATCTCCATGAAATCCTTGGAGGGAGGTTCCGTTGAAGGTGAACTTGAGCGGCTTGTCACGGTCGATACGGCCGCCATGAGAAAGACGATGGTGATGGGAGGTCAATTTTGCTCCTCTTCGAGTTCTTAGCGCAGATTATCAGTGGCTGTAATTTGATATGTGACTGTGTCCCTTTGGACATTGAACCATTGGCGGCAACCAAATGTGTGGACCCATTGCTCATGATGGAGACCACGCGGATTCTTACGCATGAATAGGTAGTTGGCCCACTCTGAGTCAGTCAAAGAGTCCGGTTCTACAGGACGTACTATGTCAGCCTCGCCGCCATACGTGAACTCATTTTCCTCACGGGGACCGCACCACGGGCATGGGATTAGTAGCATTATGACTCCTCGTTTAGTGTGCCACACCTGCGGCGCCGTGCTCATCAATGAGGTGCCCGGTGGTAAACCTTTCCAAAGAGAAAGGTTGGTTTAGGCGATGAGGTTTGTCGTTGGCAATGGTGTGGGCGAAAACCCAACCTGAACCAGGTGTGGCCTTGTAGCCACCTGTACCCCAACCGCAGTTAAAATAAAGACCCTGGATTGGAGTAAGTCCCACGATAGGGCAGGCGTCGGGGCTTGTGTCCACTGTTCCGGCCCACTGCCGGTTGAGGCGTACACGACTGAAGATTGGAAACAGGCCTAAAATAGCCGCGACCGCCCCTTCAACAACTGAGAAACTGCCTCTCTGAGCGTAACCGGTATAGGGATCGATTCCAGCTCCAGCCAGGAGTTCCCCTCTGGCCGTTTGGCTTATGTAAGCGTGAACCGTATTAGACATTACCACGGTGTCCAGTACGGGTTTTATAGGCTCCGATACCCAGGCTTGTAATGGGTGACTTTCTATAGGCAATCGGAATCCTGCCATTTTCGCCATTACACTGGAGTTCCCCGCCGTGATAACACCCACTTTGGCGGATTTAATGAATCCCTTGGTAGTGTCCACCCCAGTAACCTTGCCCTTTTGTACTTTGATGCCGGTTACCTTGCAGTCTTGGATTACGTCTACCCCAAGTGCGTCCGCGGCACGGGCGAATCCCCATACCACAGCATCATGTCTGGCAGTTCCACCGCGTCGTTGCAGCGATGCACCTAATACCGGGTACCGTGAATCGAGAGAGACGTTGATAGACGGCACCATCTTCTTTACTTGGTCGGCGTTCAGTAGTTCGCTGTCTATGCCATTGAGTCGGTTAGCATTAACTCGACGAGAGATGTCACGCATGTCCTGAAGGGTGTGGCCTAGGCTTAGGACCCCTTTGGCACTGTACATCAGATTGAAATTCAGTTGTTGGGAGAGGTCATTCCATAGGTTCAAAGAGAATTCGTAGATGCGAGCAGCTTCATCCCACAGGTAGTTAGAGCGAACGATTTCGGTATTGCGACCAGTGTTGCCGCCCCCTATCCAACCTTTTTCTAACACCGCTATGTTGGTGATGCCCTGTTCTTTTGCCAGATAGTAGGCGGTGGCCAATCCATGGCCTCCTCCCCCAATGAGAACCACGTCGTAAGATGGTTGAGGTTCAGGGTTTCGCCAAGTCTTAGACCAATCTCTATGGTAGCTTAGTCCATGACGAATTAGATTAAAGAGAGAGTATTTTCCCATGTTGCCTTTGGACTTAATCCAACTCAATTAGGAATGCTAAAGCGTCTCTAAATTGAGAGATATAAAGTTTGGCATATAATACTTCACAGACTATAGAGCTAGCCAGTTGAGGACAGGAATGAATTTCTCGGTTACGGTATTGCCTGGAGATGGAATTGGTCCCGAGGTTACTGCAGAGGCAGTGAAGGTATTGGATGTGGTTGGCGACCGGTTTGGGCATACCTTCGATTTAAAATTTGGCAAGATAGGTGGCACTGCGATAGACGAGACTGGTATGGCACTGCCAGTTGAAACGATTGATAAATGCAGTAAGGTTGACGCGATACTGTTCGGTGCGGTTGGTGGTCCAAAGTGGGATAAGGCTGGCGCTAGTGTTCGCCCTGAGGATGGCATCCTTGCCATTCGTAAGAATTTAGGTCTTTTCGCCAACTTGCGACCAGTCAAGGCCTACCCAACTCTAGTGAACTCCAGTCCACTTAAACCACATCTTCTCAAAGACGTAGATATGATGATAGTCCGTGAATTGACAGGGGGACTTTACTTTGGCAAGCCCAAGAAGAGGTGGACGACTTCGCGTGGGCGCAGGGGTGTCGACACAATGAAGTACACTGAGCAAGAGATTGAACGCATCGTTAGAGTTGGCTTCGAGTTGGCCCAAGGACGCCGGAAGCTACTCACGTCGGCTGACAAATTCAATGTGCTGGAGTCATCTAGGCTATGGCGTGAGGTTGCTATAGAGGTGTCTGAAGAGTACCCGGATGTGGAGCTTGAACATATTCTGGTAGACAACCTGGCGATGCAACTCATAAGAGATCCATCTCATTATGACGTGATTGTTGCTGAAAACACCTTTGGAGATATCATATCCGATGAGGCTGCAGTCCTGTCGGGGTCCCTAGGAATGTTGCCTTCCGCCAGCTTGGCGGGCGTACCTAGAAGCGATGGGGAGAGGTCGTTTACTGTACTGGGTCTGTATGAGCCTATCCATGGGAGTGCGCCTGATATAGCTGGACGAGGCATAGCTAATCCTGTTGGAACTATTTTGAGTACGGCTATGCTGTTGAGACACTCTCTGGGACTGAATTCGGAAGCGAAAGCCGTGGAGGACTCAGTTGATGGGATTCTGGCTGAGGGGTACCGCACTCCAGATATTGTTACGGACGGTACCGGTGCGATTAGCACAAAAGAGTTTGGAGATTTGATTGCCGGGCGTGTATAGAGTAATCGGATCCCCCTAAGTTACTCTACGCTAACGCGATTCTCCAAGGGTGGTTCCGTGTCTAGCAGTCTCTGGTAAATCCATGCGCAAGAGCAGGCTTACAGGGCTGAACGAATGGGGTTTGTCTAGTTGCTCATTTGTAGGATAACGGACCACTCTTTCCCTTCAATTGGATGGATGGAAATTCGAGGTCTTTTTCTCATAGATATGTTTTGAAGAGCGGGATGTCCTTTGATTTTGGCGAGAGTAACTGGAGTCTCCAGCTCCATCTCGCCTCGGATGTCGACCATGAACCAAATTGGGTTGTCTGGAGTGCTTTTG
This sequence comes from SAR202 cluster bacterium, assembly GCA_030754315.1. GTDB lineage: Bacteria > Chloroflexota > Dehalococcoidia > Lucifugimonadales > JASMAO01 > JASMAO01. Next base: position 12,419 of record JASMAO010000009.1, on the reverse strand, counting down.
GGATCGGGGTGTTCAGAATCGGGATCCCATGCAGTGCAGTCTGGATAGCCCGCCCTCGTAACCACGGCGGTCCCTACCACTGCCGGAGGATCGGCGTTGGAATGGTAGAACAAAACCCCGTCCCCAACCTGTACTTCGTCTCGTAGGAAGTTGCGTGCTTGATAGTTGCGAACCCCGTCCCATTCGGCTGTCTGTTCGTTCTCGTCCATCAAGTCGGCGAACGAGTAAGCCGTCGGTTCGGATTTGAACAACCAATATCGCTTGCTCATATTTAACCTCCGCAGGTGAGTAAACCAGATGGTGGGTCAGTGTATCATCACTCCGTTGACCCGGCCTGCATACACATCTACAATCGAGCACAAATTTGAATTCTGAACATGGTATTAGGAGTGGTAATGGCTGAAAGCCAAGCAATACCAAATCAGGCACGTGTCGTCATTATAGGTGGTGGCATAGCTGGCTGCAGCGTTGCGTACCATTTGACAAAGCTGGGTTGGACGGATGTTTTGGTGTTGGAGTCCAATACCATAATTGGCGGATCCACATGGCACGCCGCTGGTCTGGTTACACAGCTCCGTAATTCCCGCACTCTCATAGATATAGCTCGGTATGGAATAGATCTTTACGCTCGCCTTGAAGAAGAGACTGGACAGATCACAGGTTTTAGGCAGACTGGTAGCTTGTCGGTGGCTCACACCTCTGGCCGTATGGATGAATTTATGAGGATGTCTTCGCTTGGCCGTTCGTACGGTATTGATATTGAGCCGGTCACACCGCGCGAAGCTGGTGAGATGTGGCCAGTGATGCGCGTCGATGATCTCGTAGGAGGTGTTCATATACCGAAGGACGGGCAGGCTATCCCCCACGCTATTGGGATGGCTCTTGCCAAAGGTGCTAAGAACAACGGGGCTAAACTGATAGAAAGCGCGAGGGTTACAGCTATCCATCAGCGTGACGGAGCGGTAAGCGGGGTATCTACGAATCTTGGTGAAGTTAAATGCGAGTATGTTGTTTGCGCTGCGGGTATGTGGTCCCGTGATGTAGGAATGCTTGCTGGTGTGAACATTCCTCTACACGCTGCAGAGCACATGTATCTGGTTACTAATCCAATGGGAATCCCATACGAAGCCAAATCCTTACGCGACCCGGATGAACAGATATACTTTCGGCGCGATATGGAGGAGACTGGCGCTGTATTGATGGGAGGCTTCGAGACCGTCGCGAAGCCGTGGGGCATGGGCGGTACAATACCCGATGACTACAATTTCAGTCTTCTGGATCCCGACTGGGATCATTTCAAGATTTTCTGGGAGAATGCGATCCACAGGATTCCTGCTATGGACGAGGCAGGGATCAACCGATTTTATGTCAGCGCTGAGAGTTTCACACCCGACAACCGGTATCTTATGGGTGAAGCACCGGAGGTTCGCAACTTTTACCTGGCAACAGGACTCAATTCAACGGGCATAGCTGCAGGAGCAGGTGTAGGCAAGGCGATAGCTGAATGGATTATTGAAGGCCATCCGCCCATGGATCTATGGGAGGTTGATATTCGCAGGTTTCACGAAAGCCAGAATGCCGCTACGTACCTGTATGACAGGACTATTGAGTCTGTGGGCTCCCTTTACGGAATGCACTGGCCACATAAGCAAATGGAGACCGCTCGCGACTTACGTCTGTCGCCTCTTCACCATCGGCTCGAATCACAGGGAGCATGTTTTGGATCTGTAGCCGGGTGGGAACGCGCGAATTGGTTTGCTCCCGAAGGGGTTGAGCCTAAGTATGAGTATTCTTATCAGAGGCAAAACTGGTTTGATTACTCAGCAGAAGAACACAACGCGGTCAGGGAGAATGTGGGTCTTTTCGATCAGACCTCATTCGCGAAGTTTCTTGTGACAGGACCGGATGCGGAGTGTGTCTTGCAGCGGCTATGCGCCAATAACCTTAGCGTACCATCAGGTCGTGTTGTGTATACGGCGATGCTTAACGAACGGGGTGGTATTGAGTCAGATCTCACCGTCACGCGTATATCTGAGGAGAGTTATCTGATAATTACGGGGGGCTCGACTGCAGTTCACGACTGGTGTTGGATACGTGACGGTATATCTTACGATGACAGAGTCACAGTAACCGATGTCAGTTCAGGGTATGCTGTTCTTGGTTTGATGGGCCCCAGATCGCGAGATCTACTGTTGAGACTTACCGAATCTGACGTGTCAAACTCAGCGATGCCCTACATGATGTCTCACAATATTGATATTGGCAGCGTTATGGTACGAGCCACGAGAATTACCTATGTAGGAGAGTTGGGTTGGGAGCTATATGTTCCAACCGAGTATGCAGTTAATGTTTACGATTCGATAATTACAGCGGGAGACGGACTAGGACTCCGGTTAGCGGGATTTCACGCCATGGATTCGTTGCGTGTCGAGAAAGCATACCGTGCTTGGGGCATGGATATTGTTGGCCAAGACACCCCACTTGAAGCGGGTCTTGGTTTTGCCGTTGCGTTTGATAAGGGGGTGGATTTTACTGGGAGAGAGGCGCTAATCAAACAACGTGAGCAACCCTTGAAGAAGAGGTTGGCTATTTTCACAATGGACGAATCCGAGCCATTGTTACTTGGCGATGAGCCAATATATCGGGACGGTGTTATCGTTGGTCGAACAACATCGGGTGTCTACGGTCATACACTGGGTCGATCGGTGGGTATGGGATATATCGAGGATGAAAACGGGGTTAACTCGGCTTTTGTAAGAGATGGTAGTTATGAGATCGAGATTGCGGCAGAGCGTTTCTCTGCCACGGTGGCTCTTAGGTCACCATACGATCCGAAGAATGAGCGTGTGCGAATGTAATGCTAATTCAAAGCTTTAACCATTATAGTAAGGGCCAATAAGTAAGTTATGGATACCAACACAGTGACCTTGACCAAACAGCAATTAACTTATTATCACACCTTCGGATTTATCGTTCTTAAAGGGATATTGACTCCAGTTGAAATGAATGATATCAATGCCGAATTTGCAGTAGGACTCGAGACAGCGCATCGATACAACCCAGGTGTAGGGTGGAGTAGGCAGTTTCAGTGGTCTAACCTCGGACCTGGATTCCCAGTTATAGCGAACCTCTTAGAGGATTCACGCATTTGTGGGTTAGCGGAACAACTTATTGGCAAAGATGCTATCCCGACTTTCTCTAATGGCAACAGATGGGTAACTGATACCGGCTGGCATCCAGATACGCCACATACAAATCTGAAAGGGGTCAAGATAGCATGCTATTTACAGCCCGTAGATGGTGAAAATGGGGCGCTTAGATTTGTTCCGGGATCTCATCAGAGCTTGTTGAATGGTGACGTTGCGTCTTTACTTGAGGAGGTGGAACCATCGATTAGAGAAGTTCCAGCGCACATTTGCGAGTCAAAACCCGGTGACATCATAGCATTCGACAACCGGTTGTATCATGCTGCTGCTGGGACCTCAACTGATAAGCGGCAGCTTACTATGAACTTCGTCGAAAGCCCTAAGAATATAGCTGCTAAGAAGGAATTTGCCGAGGTAGGCGACATTTTGCGGAACCAATACGCGAGACTTAATGTTCAGCACCCATTTTTTGCGTCTGAGTGGGCTGCGAACCCACACGGGAACCCGCGTCGACAGCGGATGATTGATTGGCTACACTCGGAGAGCCTTCTTTGAAGGCAGTAATTATTGGGTTGAGACATCCTCACTCTGGGAGTATCGGTCCCAGCAGGCCAGGTTACATTCACTCATTTAGGCAGCTCGAAGGTGTTGATGTTGTTGCCTACTGTGAAGACACCGATCTCTCGCTTTTGGACGAGGCGACTGAATTTGATCCGGGTGCGGGGATCTATACAAATCTGGATGATTTACTGGCATGCGAAGACTTTGATATAGCTTGTGTCACTCTGCCAGCAAACGAAGTTCCTAGAACAGGTATCAAGTTGGCGGAGGCGGGCAAGCACTTTTTCATGGAAAAGCAGTTTGCTCGTAGGGCTGCTGATTTGAAAGAACTTGTACGGGTTGTTCGGCGGACCGGCGTGAAAGTCTTACCCGGTTATCCTCATCGTTTCAATCCGGTCGCCCAGGACCTTAGACGCATGATTGATCAGGGTGTTCTTGGGCGGCCATTGGATTTAGAGATGCGGTTGGTTACAAGTCAGGTTCGACCCGGTATGAGGCCGCCCGATAATTTCAGATATACACTGAAAGAGCAGGGTGGGGGCATTCTGCACATGGAAGGATGCCATTATGTGGACCTGATGCGCTTTATAATGGGTTGTGAGGTCAAGTCAGTCCAGGCCATGACAGGGAGGCCTGTTGGATACATAGAAGAACCGCTGGAGGATGTAGCGATCTCCGCGTTTGAGTTTGAGAATGGAGCTTACGGTAGTCTGCATGTGGGATTTTTGCAGAGTGTGATGGGCGGATACGATACCGCTATGGTGTTCAGAGGCATGGACGGTGAGGCTCACTGGACACCATTAGGTAGTTCATCGATGACGATTACCAGCGTGAGTCCATTATGGAAATCGACGCCTACAAAGGTGTTTGAACACGATTTCGCGCCGATTCCAAAGCCGGGATATGGAGGGAATCTGTGGAATCTTAATATACTTCAGCGTTTCATCTCCGACATTAGATCAGATCGAGATCCGGCCCTAACAATTGAGGATGCTCTACATGCATTGCAACTCATTGAAGCCGTGTATGAATCAGGTCGCACACAAAGAAGAGTAGAGGTCGAATATGGTGTGTGACGCTAACTCGGAGTGAAGATAACAGTTTCGTAAGGATGAAGAGGGATGGATTGGCATATCTTATCAATCTTGTAATGGTCTTGTGGACATGAATGACGGCGGCCGTTGGATAACAGAAGGGTTCGAGGCCTTCGCTCGAGGCACGTTAGGTAATGGCGGTCAGAACCTATACGTCTCACGGGCCGGAATCCTGCAAAGAATCCATCAATATGATCTAAACCGAGATGGATTTAACGATTTTGTCATCTGTAACAGTCAACCCCACGGTGAGCAGCCCCCATCTTACTTGTACGTGGACCCACTTGGAGCACGTGAACGCATCGATTTACCTTCAGATGGTGGTTGGTCAGGCGTCGTATCGGATTTGAATGGTGATGGATATGAGGACATCGTAATCGGTATGACATCTAATGGTGAACGCACCGATCTGAACGCCTTCGTATATTACGGTTCAGAAGATGGCTTTAGTGAGCAACGCCATATGAGGCTACCAGCTCCTGGCTGTGTATCGGTGGGGGCGGGAGACATTAACGGTAACGGTTTTGTTGATCTGGCTATGGTGTGTAAAGCTGATATGAGCGTCCCTGATGGGAATGTCCGCATCTTCTACCAGACCGAGGTTGGATTAGAGTCTAAGCGATTCTTAGATCTAGATATACAAGCTAATCAACTGGATGTCCATGATCTAGACCAAGACGGCTATTCTGATGTCATAGTTCGGACTAGTGATGGCAAAGTTACTGTGTATTGGGGGGGTGCCGATGGAGTTGATCCAACCCACAGTACTGAGATCGAGGTTCCTTATGACCACTTGGTGTTGTCATCCGATGAACAAAGGAGGGAGATGCTACACAGTGAGTATAACCAAGACGCTCCTCCTCTAGTCCGAGTTATTCACGTTGGTGGTCGCCCATACGTCTTTGTTGCCCGACATCGACTGGCCTACTTGGTACACGTTCGCCGAGATCGTGTCATTGGCGACTACATAAAATTGGAATGTAGTCGCCCTATGGCTGTTGCGGTTGGAGACTTTGATGGGGACGGCTACGAAGATATCGTAGTTGCTTGTAGGGGGCTATCCGGGAATGAAGAGTATTCCTGGGTCTACTGGGGCGATGATTCCGGGTTCAACGAATCAAATCGAATTCGGATTGAGAGTAATCGCGCATGTGATGTTGTTGTAGGTGACTTGGACGGTGACGGAATTGACGATATTGTGCTATGCCAGAATCATACTGCTGATTCATTCACCGCGGATTCTTTTGTATACACGGGAAACAGGGACCGAGATTTGACTAATCCCAACAAAGTCTCAGCAGAAGATCCAAGGCGGGCATTCATTATCAGGGCGGTTGACCGGGGAACGACGAATCTGTTGTTTATCAATCACTACAGCCGTAAGATTTTCGAAGTCAACCCCACGATCTTCTATGGTGGAGCGGAGGGGTTTTCGCAGGAACGCAGCAAGAATGTTTTCGGCGTGGGATCGGTAGAAGCCCTTTGCGCTGATTTGAACGACGATGGCTTGGTTGACCTAATACTAGCCAACAGTTCTCACAACTGCCCGAATCGCGATCCAGGCTCCTTTGTGTATTTGGCTAACCCTGAAGGTTTTCCAGAGGAGCCAAGTATCAGGTTACCAACTACCAGCTGTCACGGTGCGGTTGTAGCAGATGTAAACCGAGATGGGTATTTAGACTTGATTTTCACAGGAGTTTGGAGCCCAGACGTTATGATTTATTATGGCGGACCTGGAGGGTTTGATGTTGAAAACCCGCAGTGTATCCGTATGGAGCACCTAGGTGTTGTATATGACTACACTCTCTGGCCGCTCCTAGCAGATTTAAATAACGATGGTTGGTTAGATCTCGTTTTACCTCAAGGTGGTGGAGCGGACCGTTGTTTCGTTCTTTGGGGAGGTCCTGACGGGTACAGTATGGAGCGGATTCAACTGCTTGCAGCTTACAACACCGCGTGCGCTCGAGCAGCCGATCTCAATGGCAATGGGTATTTAGATTTGATACTGGGGGGGATGGAGACATCGAAAGATGGCCCACATGATTCCTTTGCATATATTTACTGGAATGGTCCAGACGGGCTTCGGGATGATCGTAAAACACTTCTTCCTGCCAATCATATCAATGCGATGAGTGTAGCTGATTTTAACAATGACGGTATGCTTGATCTTTTCGTTTGTTCTTACTCGGACGGACGCGTCCGTGATTTGGACTCTTACATTTACTGGAACAGAGTGGGTCGTGGCTTCTCCGCTACGGATCGGACGCGTTTATTTACTCATTCTGCGAGTGGTTGTGTAGCAGCGGACTTTAATGAAGACGGTTGGATAGACATAGCGGTGGCTAATCATAAAGTTTGGGGAGATCAGGTAGCCTACTCTGAGGTATGGTGGAACGGCAGAGACGGTTTTAAGGACCTTAAAACCACAAAACTTCCGAGTGAAGGGCCTCATGGGATGTCCTCGGTTGGTACTGGGAATATTGCCGATGGTGGTCCCGATGAGATCTATACCTCTGAGGCCTTTCAATTACCCGAAGGATCTGAAGTCACTTCGGTGTCGTGGGATGCAGATGTGCCGCCCAAAACATGGGTTAAGGTCCAAATCAGGTCCGCTGGGACGTCTAACAACCTGGCCCAGTCAGATTGGCTTGGGCGCAACGGAGAGAATGGTTGGTTCGAAGGAAACGAATCTGTATCAGGACTTGGCAAGGGTAGGTGGTTCCAGTATCGGCTTGCATTAGGGGCAGTAAACGGTGGACGTACTCCCCGGATAACTCGAGTGAATGTGCATTATGAATAGTAGAGTTATTTTACTGAATTTACCTCAGTCACACATCCAAGCGGTGTCCCGGAAAAAGTCTCTCATGAGAGCTTAGAGTGTATGGAAATTACCAATGCCTAGGAATAAGTCAAAGAGGTGCCAGATTCTTATTGGAGGCCATATAGGGTGGTGATTGGTAGGGCACACCAAGTCAGGATATTGCAGGCATGGTAGTTGGTTTCAAAGAAAGCTATGCGCGGCGTATTTGCCACTGCTTGATTAAATTATGAGGATACTGTTACGAATAACAGCATATGGGCTCAGGCGAAAACGTTTAGCTTTGATCACAGGCGTAGCCTTTGCTGTTGCATCGATTCCTCCATTGGCAGCTCCAAAACTGGCGGGATTGGCTATCGATGAAGCTCTATCAAGTGGGTCGCATGGTCGACTCCTCACGCTGGCAGGGATCATTGCGGCCGTAAGCCTGTTGAGGGCCGCGCTTGGGTATGCGTCTATGTATTTAGCCGAAGCGATTTCTCAACGTGTAGCGTACGACTTACGTAGAGATTTCTTTGACCAACTGCAGAACCTTAGCCAGGGATTCCATGACAAACAGATGACTGGGAATTTGATGTCAAAGGCTACTGTTGATGTCGATGCTATTCGTATGTATATAGCCTTTGGCTTCCTGGCCGGTTTTGGCAGTCTCACGGTTTTTACCACGGCCGTTGTGATAATGATGCTGACAAACTGGGTCCTAGGACTTGTCACTTTCGCATTTCTGCCTGTCATAATTTGGCCAAGTGCCTGGATGGCGACGCGGATGAATCCTCTCTATGAGAAGGCGCATGCTGAAACAGGGAACATGAATGCAGCTGTCCAGGAGAACTTATCAGGCATGCGTGTCGTCAAAGCGTTTGGTGCAAGAGAGTATGAGACCGCCAAGTTTGATAGAAAGGCATTCAGCGTCGCAACTCACTTCAACGATGCCGGGAAAGTTTTAGTGACTGGCCAAGCAACTATATCTTTGGCATTTGCTGGTGTAACAGCTGCCATTCTTCTAGTCGGAGGAATGGAGGTGTTTGCAGAGCGTATGACTCCGGGTGAATTGGCTTCATTTATTCTGTACATGGGAGTGCTGATTCGCCCTATCAACATCCTGGGTTGGAGATTCCAAATTTTCTCGAGAGCAATTGCGGCTAGCCGTCGTATTTTCGAAGTACTGGATTCAGAGTCTCCTGTCAAGGACGTACCTTCTGCGAAATCTTTGCATGAAGTAAGAGGTAAATTGAAGTTTGACCACGTTTCATTACGTTACCGGCGTGGTATAGACGCTTTACAAGATGTGTGCTTTGAAGTGATGCCCGGTCAAACGGTGGCTATATTGGGTGGCCCGGGTTCTGGCAAAAGCACAATCGTTAATTTGCTGCCGCGTTTCTACGATGCAACGCGCGGCCGAATTCTGATCGATGAGGTAGATATCAGGGAAGTTTCTTTGGAATCTCTCAGGCAGAATATAGGTATCGTTCTGCAAGACGTATTTGTATTTTCGGCAAGTATTAGAGAAAACATTGCTTATGGAGTGGTCAATGCATCGGCGCAAGAGGTTATGAACGCGGCGAAGGTCGCACATCTCCATGATTTCATCGAAAGTCTTCCAGATGGATATGAAACCTGGGTGGGGGAGCGTGGGGTCACCCTTTCGGGTGGACAGCGTCAACGTTTAGCCATCGCTCGCACCGTGTTGACCAATCCGCCTATTCTAGTCATCGATGATGCTACGTCCAGCGTAGATGTTGGTACCGAGGCCCTTATTCAACGTGCTCTGGCAAAGGTGGTGGAGGGTCGGACTACGTTAATTATTGCTCACCGACTCTCTGCTGTTCGTGACGCCGATCTTATTTTGGTGCTAGATGAAGGGAAATTGATAGAGAGCGGTTCTCACGAGGAGCTGATGGTTGACTCTGGTTATTACAGAAGTATTTACGAGTCACAATTAATGCCTCAGGAAGAGGCCCATCTATTCAACCAGAATTCTGCGGAAAGAGGTGCCGCTGATGGCTAGTTCGCCTAGCCCCAGAACAATTAAAGGCGACGATTTGTTGAAGCTGAACGACGGCGAACAACGTTCTATAAGATACGGGCGGGTTCTTCTCCGACTTCTTGGATATCTAATTCGATACCGCCGTCAGTTGGCTTTGACTATAGCAGCACTGATTGTATACAGCGGGACCGTGGTAGCGATGCCGTGGGCAGTTAAAATAGCGATAGATGACTATATTGCTAAAGGGCTAAGAGATGTAGTTGGACTGATGCAGATAGTGGGATTATATGTTCTGCTGGCTGTCGTTCAGTTCGGAACTGGCTATGTACACAGGCTGATTTTGATAAGACTTGGACAAGGCGTGTTGTATACGATGCGAACAGACCTGTTTAATCAACTACAGCGCCTCCCCATGGCCTTCTTTGATCAAAACCAGTCCGGGAAGATAATGTCTCGTATTCAGAATGATGTCGAGCATCTGCAGGAACTCAACGTCATATTTATATTGAGCCTTGCCAATGCGCTAAGTGCGATTGGAATTGTGATTGCCATGATTGCAATGAACCTCCCGCTGGCGATGATCACGCTAACAGTAGTCTTGATCTTGATCCCAGCACTGGGCATATTTCAGCGACTTGCTCGGGGACCGTACCAGCGCGTGAGACAAGCTCTTGCCGACGTCAACTCACGATTGCAGGAGACCATAACGGGTATTAGAGTGATTCAGAGTCTCAATAAGCAGGGAGAAAATGCACGAGGTTTTGATAGCTCGAGTAGAGAATACCTGACCTTTAGCATGATTCAGGCTCGCTATTGGCCGAGTCTATTTTTGACAGTTGAATTGCTTACCGGGTTTGCCTTGGTGCTGCTAGTAGCAGTCGGAGCAAACATGGTAATGGAAGGGTCTCTGGAGCCCGGAGTTGTCATTGCGTTTGCGCTCTATGTGGAGCGATTATTTGATCCGATCCAACAGATCACGAGTCAGTTTGAACAACTTCAACGAGCTATGGTGGCTGGAGACCGAATCTTTGAGGTCTTGGACGCGACACCCGAGAGTTCACATGGAACTAAAGGAACTCGTTTGGTTGAGCCTCAAGGTGAAATAACATACGAAGCAGTCAATTTTTCTTACGGGAATGAAGCACCCGTGCTTCAGGACATTAACCTGCATATTTCTAGCGGAGAGACCGTGGCTCTTGTTGGACCAACAGGTGCGGGCAAGACTACACTTGTCTCCCTTCTTCTCAGGTATTATGAACCAGACAGTGGCAAAATCAACTTGGACGGGACAGACTTAAAGGATGTGGACCAAGCATTACTGACTGGACAGATGAGCGTTGTTCTCCAAGAGCCTCATCTCTTCTCTGGATCGGTCATGGAAAATATACGGTATAACTTTGCCGACGCTACAGAGGAAATGGTGGTTGCCGCAGCAACCATTGTCGGTGCCCATGAATTCATTAGTAATCTTGAGCATGGGTATAGCACTCATCTATACCAACGGGGAGGTAATCTCAGCGTTGGGCAGAGGCAGCTAATTAGCTTTGCTAGGGCACTAGTTAGAAACCCGCGCATTTTGATATTGGACGAAGCTACTGCCAGTATCGACACTTTCACTGAGCTTTTAATACAACGAGCGCTTCAAGATCTTCTGAAGGATAGGACTGCCGTGGTGATAGCCCACAGGTTGTCTACTATCAGAAACGCTGATCGTATCGTGGTTGTTGACCAAGGTCGAATAGTTGAGCAGGGTAATCATGACGAACTAATGACTGAGGGAGGATTGTACTCAAACTTGCTTTCTCACACCACAGATAATTCGTAGTTCGGTATCGCCATGATGTGCTGTGAAACGTCCCATCTTGCGCGGATCGGGAAATTCTATGGAGTAGTAATTTCCTTCGTTACTCACCCTGCCAGGTACATTAAAGGATATAGGTTCGGGTGCGCCTGGCTCCAAAACACATTACTAGATATTGGGTATGACGTAGTCGGCGTCTTTGTCGTAGACGAGGAGGCGGCCTCGACTATCTGTGATAATGATCCTGTTGCCGGGGTAGACGGCTATTCCAACAGGTCGTTCAAATCTGACTGTGTGTGCGAATGCATGATCAACGGTGTTAATTGTCTTGATCGACGCCGGGTCACGATTTAGGTAGTACTCTGCAGCTTTGGAATATTTGTGGGCGTCTCCGTACAGTGCTGTAATAACGTCACCGTTTTGCTCATAGACCTGCACCCGGCCGTTACCCCAGTCTGTCACATAAACGTCTCCATCACTATCAACGGCAACGCATGCTGGATGATCGAGTTCGCCCCCTTCATCGGAACCAAAGGTAAGTAGGTGCGTCCCATCCGGGGAAAATTTTTGTACTCTACTGTTACCCCAGTCGGCTACGTACACGTCTCCATCCTGATCAACGTGCACTCCCCAGGGTTCTTCGAACTGCCCCTCACCATTTCCTTGGCTGCCCCATTCAAGCAGAAATTCGCCTTCCTTGGAGTACTTTTGCACGCGGTGATTTCCTTTATCGACCACGAACAGGTTATCTTTTGAGTCAAAGGCAATGCCTGCAGGGCCATTGAATTGACCTGCTCCCGAGCCACGTTTGCCCCATCTGCCTATGCTTTCCCCTCCTTCTTTAAATTCAAAGGATGGGTATGTATCTTCACTGGGGTAGACAAGTATCAAGTTTTGATGCTCGTCTGAAACGTAAACTTTATCGTCACTTGAGATGGCAATACCTACTGGCCAAACGAATTCATTCCGGGCGAAATCCCCTATGTGTAATTCGTCGATAGTCATTTTCCCT
>JASMAO010000008.1 GCA_030754315.1 SAR202 cluster bacterium | reverse complement strand
AGATGTTGCGGGCTGCCCTCAGGGCTGACACTGTATCTGAATTTAATCGATATTCCTTGCTGGTTATTTTTTCTAACAGGCTTCCTACAGGCGCTATACCTTGGGCTAACCACATCGGTAAGTCCAAGGTTGGTGGGGGCGTCCCTGTAATGTCTTCACCAAAGATTGCGAGTTGACGAATTGAATGCCATTGACCCGAAAGAATATAACTTTCTCCTATCCTTCCAAATTCCTCCGCAGCTAGCGCACCAGCACATACATCACGTACATCGACCCAGTCGAATCCTCCGGAAATTAGCGCAGGGAGTTTTTTGGAAGATAGGTCGAGTAGTGCCTGGCCCATGCGCGACGGTCGGTGGTCTCCTGGGCCGATCACTCCAGTTGGGTGAATAATTATTGCAGGGAGGCCCAATTTAATGAGATCCCTTACCGCTGTTTCTCCTGCAGATTTTGTTCGATCGTACACAGGAGAATCCGTAGTGACTCGGATCGTATTCTCATTGATTGTGTTGCCATGCTCTTTCAGGTCGAACACATGAATTGAGCTACAGTGTATAAATCTTTTAACACCGTTTCTAAGAGCAGCTTCTGCGACGTTTCTTGCACCATCGACATTGGTTTTCGCTACATTACCTGATCGGTCTCCCGATAAGGAGATCACGGATGCAAGGTGGAATACTGATTCCGCTCCCGTAAATGCCCTGTTAAGCGAAGATGGATTTCTTATATCGGCAGTGACAATCTCTATGTCAAGTTCTTCAAGTGCTTTTTTGTTAGACCGTACGACAGCTCGGACTGAACGCCCTCTGGTAATAAGCTCGCGTACCAGGACACTGCCGATGAATCCTCCAGCTCCAGTCACGACGGTGGTCATACCTATGTCCGTTTCACCACGGGGAGTATTAAATGCGATGGGTACTTGCTCGAATGAAAGACTACTTGCTTTGCGACGCGCATTTCCGAATCATAGCCGGCCCGTTCACCGGTGTTTAAGTTGCGATCAAACCGAGGGAAATTGGATGAAGAAACTTCGAGTCTTATCTTGTGCCCAGCTTTGAATACATTGGCCGTCACACCCACGTCTATGTCATATTCGTAAACCTGCCGAGGCTCCAACAGTTTCGGTTTCTCAAAGCCTTCTCTGTAACGCCCCCGGATTATGCTGTCACATAGGTTTTTCGCGTAACCGTCTGGCGAAACGTCTATTAATTTTGCAGTCCAATCCGTATCTACACCGTCTGTTGACGCGTATAGCTTGAGTTTGATTGGGCCGGTTACTTCGAAATCACTCGGCATCGGATTGGTGGTGAAGCACAACACGTCACTACGACTTTCGATGGGGCGCTGATCATACGGTCCCCAAGGTACGATATCGGGAGAGCAGCAATTGTTACCACCGATTGTTTGGACAGGATATTCAGGGTTGTATGAGAACCTATCGGGTTGTTCTTCACCTGCAGTCACTAACGAAAGAATGCCGTTGCCATGTGCGCTGTTTGCTTTACCGTCTGAGTGTAGATGCCAGCGTTGCCAGTCTGTCCGTGCCAGAGGCCATTCTTGTTCGTTACGCCATTCATTTGTACCCATTATGAACAGGCGTAAAGGTGCTTCGTTTTCGATTCCATTATCTTCATCCCGCAGCCAGCGATCTAACCAGCTGCGCTCAAGAGCATCAAGATCTATTTTGGATGGTGCGCCGAAGTCTATGTCTCCAGTTTTTGTTGACTGACTCAGCCTATGTGGCCACGGTCCCATTATGAGTCTGCTCTGGCGTGCTGATTTAGAACCTCCCTGTTTGTGCATTCCGTTGAAATTGTCAAAAGCATCAGGGGCGTAAAGGTCATACCAACCACCCATAATCAGGGCCGGGACTTCAATATCACCGAAGCGCCGTTCTGTGTTAACTTCGTCCCAATATTCATCGTCGTTCTCATGCTCGTGCCAGTCCTGCCAGAAAGGCATGTTGCGTCCTGTACTGCCCCCTAGGTCGGCGAGGGGTAGAGAGTGAAATGCTTTGGTCCAGTTGTGGTAATTGATTGTTTGTGCTGTGCGGCCACTGGTTCGCATGCCCCATGTCATCATGACATTCAGTTGGAAAGTACCGCCAGGGTGAACTAATCCTCTGTAGTAATCTGTGCACATAACACGCGGCACCATGGCCTTAAGATACTTATTTTTTAGGGGTGCACTCAGCCATTGCACTCCGCCGAGATACGATCCTCCTATCATTCCAATATTCCCGTTACACCACGGTTGTTCGCCAACCCATTCTTGGGTGTCATAACCATCTTTTGCTTCCTGATGGAATGGGTAATAGTCGCCATCAGAATCCCACCGGCCACGCACGTCTTGCATCACGCAGGCATAGCCACGGTTTGCATACCCAATCGCTGTTTTCACGATATCGTCACCGTTATTGCTATATGGCGTTCTCATCAGGATTACCGGAAATGGGCCACCAGCTTTTGGCAGGTAGATGTCGGTCGAAAGATTGACACCGTCTCGCATGGGCGTCTTAATGTCCAATAACATTTCAACTTCAAAATTCTCTGACATTCACGATTCCCTTTTTTACATCCATCGTGGTGGCTTGAAGAGTTGCTTAGTCTCCAGGCCGAATATTAATCGTAAGAACCAATATGGCATCCACAACACTTTCCATTGTCATCACCCGGGATTGGGCATTGAACATAATGGATGAACTGTATAACAATGATCTAAAGATATGAATAGATATTTCATTGCTGAGACAATTAATGGATCGATCCGGCTAACTGCTTTGTGTCTTTCAACACATTGATATGTGCGAACGGATATAACGGTCTAACTCCTGAATTTCTCTAGACTGCGGAAGCTTGTGCTTGGCGCACTGCTCAAGCTTGAGGATTTATTCGTTACGATGAGGGCCGATTACGTTCGTATCTACTCAGTGCAAATCCACTTTCACCTGTCAAAAGTAATCAGTCGTGTCATTGTTTTCCTTGCCAAAATTTTCTCGGTTTCGAGAACAGAAATATTCTTGCAGGTAATCTTTTTCGGAAGAATAAGAACAGCACTACACCGACTATCCAGACTGGGCTGAGTATGGCCAGCCAGAGCAGTATGTTTACAGAAATGACACCTACCGCCTGTAAGGCACGGCTTGCACTACGTATGGTCGATGGAATATTGAGATCAGGAGACGATACTCCAACCGTTTCCTGAACATAGATATAAGTTGTCGCCTCACCCGTAATTTCGCCAATTTCACTTTTGCCGCTAACCGTTAGACGAACCTCGTAGGGATTCCATCTAAAATGAGGGAAAATATGTTCTGCGTTGACATTTCCTGCACTAAATGCGTTGACCAGTTCGCTTTCTTCCGGTGGAGAGCCGTCTCCAAAATCCCATATGTACCTAACATCCGTAATCGATTCAGGTAGGGTGAACGAACCGGATAATTCAACCTCTTGACTTGCTT
>JASMAO010000007.1 GCA_030754315.1 SAR202 cluster bacterium | reverse complement strand
GACACGCCGTTTGGCTTCATTGGAGATATTTGCAGTGGCAATGCGGCCTATTTGCATCCGCGCATCCATCAAAGGCATGTCGGAGCCGTAGAGGACCCTGTCTGCTCCTGCCCCCTCAACCAAACGTTCGATCGTTCCATGATCCCCCCAAGATGAGCAAGTTTCCAGATAGATGTTGCGGTTTGCTTTGGCCGCTTCTACCGCACGTATCTGTCCTTCCCGGACGTTGCCGGAGTGGGCGAGCACCCACCGTATATTAGGATATAGCTGGGCTAGTCTGATAAAACGATTTGGGTCTGTGTAAGTATTACTTCCAGCCATGTACTCGGTGTGACTCTTTACAATGATGGATCGTTTATTGCACCAGTCCAGTATCGGGGCATACACTTCGTCGTCGATTGGTTTGAAGACATAACTCGGATAGAGCTTGAGAAAAACCATTCCCAACACATCGAACGCCCTCTCCAATTCATCAATGGCCTCTTCAAGATAGTAGGGAGTTACAAACGCAACACCCATGAAACGATCAGGGTTCTGTGCTACGAACGTAGCTGTTTCATCATTGCAGCGAGAGACATCACCGTAAAAAAGACAACTAACGGGGGCTTTGTCTACTCCGGCAGCGTCAAGGACACTCAAGTAAAGCTCAGGGTCGCCGACCAAACCAGATTTGGTATCGTTGCCAACGTGGCTGTGCATATCTATCACAGGGGTGTCCATTATTTACTCCATTTCATGCCGAAGCGCTCGGTGTGAATAAACAAAATGTGCCGGGTGCAAATATCCAACAATCCCTCACGATGTCTCGACTAGAAACCGGGGCAACCTCTGGGCGTGTTTCCATTTGCTAGCAACCGGGCAGATGCTTCTTTGTCTAGGTTCTGTTCCAACGCATGGGTTTTCCTCGTGAACAAGCGGTAAACTTGGGCCTTAATGTTGGCCCAATTCCCGTAACTTTAGCCTATTGGCAATGGAGTCTACTACAAAAATCTATAGGACTGATAGGAGGGCCACCTATATTTGATCCATGCCATCCGTTCCGGTGTCACATATGATTTCTGCTCTCTTGACTAGTAATGTGGTGTTTGAAATCAGGGTTTTCTATGTGTGAGCAACATGTGTCGATCTTGAATTGGTCGCCACGGAGCGGTTTTAAGCCACAAAGGTTTGATGATGGTTAGGAGTAGTGCTTGGGTGATGGATAGGCCCGCAATAATCATTGTTGCAGCAAAAAAGAAATTTTGTGGAAATATTGTGATTAGCATGTCAGTGCCGGGGTCCAACTGCCAAAGGTCGTTGCTGAAGCTTATCAAATGGAATGCCAGGAACAGTCGGTCGAATCCAATCAATGAGCTTAATCCAACGAGTATCACTAGTCCTAAAGTTGTTAAACCACTGAGGCTGGCAAGTTCAGCGAGAGAAGGAGCAAATTGGCTCCTGTAGACGGTGAATCCAATTACTACAACGGCAATTAGAAAAAACCCAGTGGAGATTTGGACTGCATGTACTCCATTCACGAGGCCTTTGACGTCTCTCATATGGAGTATTTCTCTATCATTGAAAATACTTCGCCGTATTCCTCTCTGAAAAATCCGTACGTCAAGCAGATCTTCGTCATTGTTGAAATACTCACGTATCTGATCTGCTGCTGACATTAACTCTGTATGTTCAATGCCCGTGGAGGTTGGGATATCAAATCGGTCGAATCCGTAACTATAGAGGGAGGTCATATTAATGACAACGCGCACATTTGTGGATATAAGGAAGACCGGCACTGTTGCGATAAACAGCGCCGTGATGATAAGCCGGAGACCCCTGGGAGATATATAATTCAACACGGATATTACTATACGCCTACAAACCGACATTGTCTGGAATGGTGAAATGTGTCATGGAAAACGCAACGTTTGAAAATAGCTTCGACGGCCTGTTTGAATTGATATCTCGACTCCGTGGTCCGGCTGGTTGTTCGTGGGACCGTGAGCAAAGCAGAGAGTCGATGAAAAAACAACTTCTGGAAGAAGTTTATGAACTTATCGATGCCATTGAAGAGGGCAATCCACTCCATATAGCTGAAGAGGTCGGAGATGTTTTAGCACACATGGCTTTCCAGATTGTTTTCGGAGTAGAGAATGGTGAATTCTCCATCGGAGACATTTTTCGTTTAGAGGAGGACAAACTCATCAGGCGTCACCCGCACGTTTTTTCTGAAGCTAGCCCGAAAGAACCATATCAGGTTGCCGCTCAGTGGGAAGAGATTAAACGAGATGAGAGAGGTCGGAGCGAATCGGTTCTTGCGGGAGTTACGATGTCACTTCCGGCGTTGGCTTTGGCTCAAGCTCTGCAGGAACGCGCCGCTACGATTGGGTTTGATTGGGAGGATGTTGGTGGCGTTGTGGACAAGGTCCGAGAAGAGTTAGATGAGCTCGTGAATGCGAAGACGCCGGAAGAAAGAGAATCTGAATTGGGGGATGTTCTATTCTCGTTGGTTAACATGGCTAGATGGCTCAATGTAGACGCTGAGGATTCGCTACGACGCGCTGGCATTCGGTTCCAAAATCGGTTTGCGAAAATGGAGCACATAAGTGACCAGAGCGGCTTGTCGTTGGAGGAGGTTTCTATAGGTGAACAGGATCTGTTGTGGAGCCAGGCCAAATTAGAGTTGTCAGATTTGCCGGTATCGGAAGATGGCACGGAAATTTCTTAAGGGGAATGGTATAGTGCAGACCATCAACGCTATCCTAACTGCTGCTATTTGGGTTCCACGGACCTGGGCGATGCTCCCCGTTTTTTCCATATGGCAACCGGACCGGTTTTTACAAAGATTTGACTGTGCTCGCGTTCGCCGATACACTGCGCCGCGCTGCTAAGGTTAGAGGAGGAGAGGGGTGGGGGAACATCGGTGGGTAATTGGTGACCAGATAGTGCTCAGAGAGGTTTGGGAGGGTAAGGTGTGGTCGGGCCGGCCTCAGATTGTTATCCTGGATTCGCCTGATTTACTGGCTTTATATATCCCTTCGGGAACTTTATGGCGTAAGCCAGTGACACTTGAAGGAGGAACTCTTCGTATACCGAAGCAGGAATGGAGATTGGCCGACGAAAGCCAGAAGATTGAGACGTTGCGATTGGTCACTCCGGGCGCGTCTCATAGTGTTCTTGTTCTGTGGCAACCAGGGTTTTCGGAGTTTTTGAAATGGTATGTCAACCTCGAGAAACCACTGACCCGGACGCATTTTGGATTTGACTATATGGACCTTGCTCTTGACATTGTTATTAGTTCAAATCAAGAGGAGTGGAGATGGAAGGATGAAGATGAGTTGCGGGAGGCTGTTGAAGAAGGTTTGATTTCCCAAAAACTGGCTTTTGAACTTAAGGAGGAGGGAGAGGCGGTGTTGGAATCTATGCTTGCAGCCAGGCCCCCCTTTTGTGATGGGTGGGATCGATGGAGACCTGATCCTAACTGGCCAATCCCCACACTTTTTGATGGTTGGGACCGACTTTATTGACCAATGAAGTGTTTGTTGACGCCGCAACCCTCGAAGAGATCGAGGCTTGTGCCGTCGATGCAGTCCGCAGAGCAGGCAGATTACTTACCCAAAGGTTCGGGACGGCCCTCGAAGTGAAGTTCAAAGACAAAGATGAAACCGATCCCGTCACTGACGTTGACAACGAAAGTCAAGCGATCATCCAGCATGCGGTTTCTAGCCAATTCCCTGCCCATCTATTTGTTGGAGAAGAAGACGAAGGTGGCGATGAGGAACTTGTACCAGATTTCGTGTGGGTCGTAGATCCCCTTGATGGAACTAAGAACTTTCTCAACGGACTCCCGGTCTATGCGTGCTCTGTTGGAGTTTTGTTCCGAGGAATTCCTGTTGTTGCAGCGATCCATGTGCCGTGGCCAGGGGAAAATGATGGCATTTTGTTCCACGCCCGCAAAGGGGCGGGGACTTATTGTGAGTCAGAGCCGGTGGCGATATGCGATGTTGGAGAGCCTGGCTTGGCTCGCCTAACTACCCTGCCGGGAATGTTTCGAAATGTTTTTAGTGTGAAGAAACCACTACACGGGAAACTAGGTGAGGTTAGAAATACTGGGAGCATAGCTTACGATCTTGCAATGACCGCACGGGGTGTACTGCAGTACACGGTTGCAGGCAACCCACGTATATGGGACATTGCTGCGGGGGTTTTACTAGTACAGGAAGCGGGCGGCACAGTAATGGTGGCCTCAGGCTTCGGTTCCGGCGGCGGTAGTATTGATTGGAGGCCTATGGGGGAGATAATGCCGTCGTTGAGGTCCGGCCAGACAACTGTTGCAGATTTAAAGCGATGGTCAGAGCCTGTGATCTTCGGTTCGTCAAAACTAGTGGACTTCGTTACACGTAATCTCAAGTTCAGGCATAGGTTTAAAGTATGGCTTAACAGAGTGTTTGGGCTGCGGTTTTTTTGATAGGCGGCATGAGATTTGGGCTGGTTTATGACCGGAGACCTTTGAGGTCAACAGCACCGATTTTCCCAGGATTGAACCATTTGGACAACGTTTGGATGGCAGAACTTTGCTGGCTAAACGAGAGGCCACGGGAGATTGGCGTATGAATTAAATGAAGGAATAATGCGATCGTGGAGGAGAGACTCAAGTCGGCGGTGAAGAGCGTTAAGTTCGGATTCGTCTAGAACTTTGGACAGAAGGATCGCAGTTCCTAATTTGGATTCGAGTTCGTTCGCGACTCTGCGCATGTCGTCGATAAGCGGAGCCGGAATAGGCGCACCCCAAAACTCTTGCATTACTGTTCGCATTTTAAAGACTGGATGAAAGGTTAGCCCATGATCAATACTCCAGATCCGCTGATCCCGTCCGAGTAAACAGTGGCCGCCTTTTCGGTCTGCGTTGTTAACCGCGATATCAAATACTGATATGGATAGTAATTCCTCCCGTTGTTCACAGACCAGGTTGAAGTAGGTTATTTGAGGGTCCGCGTCCAAAAAAAGTTGAACAGACCCGATTCCGTGGGGTCCATTTCTAATCGTTGTTACGGGAATGTTTGGCCATCCGAGAGACTGGCTGAAAATATAAGCTGCGTATTCTCTCTTGTATAGAGAACCCGAGGGAAAGTCGTAGAGAGGTTGCTCTCCTTTTTCCGGTTTATAGATGGCCTGAATATACTTGCCTGGTCCCGCATCTATTCGAACAAGGAAGGTTTGATTTGATCCAGTTATGATCCGCTTGACGTCTATGATTTCGCCAGCGGTTAGTGTGTCAAGGGCTATGCTACCCGTCAATGCAACGGGAATGCGGTTTGAGTTACTACCTGTCTGAGATTTGGGCTTGGGTTGTTCCATAGGATCCGTAAGGACGTTCGTCTTGAAAACAAAAGTAGTCTTTTCAAGGATACTCGATGTGGATGGAATTGTGTCCGTTTGTGCGTGGGCAAGTGTGTCCCTCAGGATTGATAGATCCACCGCATAGCGTACAAATAGGCCGACCGGATGCGCACACTTCAAGCGCCTGGTTCGCAAATGCCTCTATCTGGATCTGGTTGGACCAAACGCGTATCTCGGCATTCTCCTCCTCCGGGGATTCAATGTCATGTGCATCAATCATAAACTGTCCTGAAGCATTGTCGTATCCAAGCACTATCTTGCCCGTTTTAAAGTCGAGTGTAGATGATTCCGGAGCCTCAAGAGCGTGGATATCCATATTAGGTTTTGATTCTTCTGGCAGGTTACCCAAAAGCTGGTTGACGGCCAAAGCGACTTGGAGCAGCTGTTCTTTTTCTAACCAGATAGTCGCTTTACTAGTGCCGCTACTGGCCGTGATGCGAAAAACCCGATTACCCGGTTCTCCGAGAGCTTCGGCATTCAAGAAGGAAACATTTGCGAATTGGATTTTTGGCTCAGACATTTTCTGAATCCAATCTTAGTACTCCGTTGCAACCAGGTCTAGTCTTCGTATACGAATGAGATATCATGTTACTGAAAGGAATCTGTGTGGGGGATCAATGGACATACCAGTAGTTGTGATTTGTATTGATGGTTTGGATCCAGAGTACCTGGAAAGTTGCGAAGTGCCAATTCTGGGCGAAATGGGTAGTAAGGGGTTCAAAAATATTGGCCGATGCTTGATGCCATCAGTGACCAACGTCAATAACGTATCTATAGTAACCGGCACCTATCCGGTTCACCATGGAATCGCCTCTAATTTCCAGTTTGTTCGAGGAACCGGAGAGGGCATATATATGGAGTCATCGGAATTCATACGTGCCGAGACGATATTTCAGCGGGCGGAGTGTGTTGGCAAGAATTCACTGCTGGTAACATCGAAGGATAAGCTAAGAACATTGCTCGGTGATGGAGCAACTATGTCAATTTCATCGGAGTGCCCACCAGATTGGATAGTAGATGAGATCGGACTGCCCTCAAAAATTTACTCGCTAGAGGTCAATGGGTGGTCAATAGATGCAGCACGAGTGGCTATGACTCGGAAACAGTACGATGTTGTATATGTGTCCACGACTGACTTTGCTATGCACATGTACGGTCCAGATGAGCCGGAGTCCCAGGAACATCTAACTATAATTGACGATGCTATAGGGCGTCTTTTAGAGACACACTGTGGGGCCACTGTTTTTGTGACGGCGGATCATGGAATGTCGCCCAAGAATCGGATGGTAGATTTAGGCTTGGCACTTGTAAACAGTGGGTTGAAAGGAGAGATTGTCCCGATCATTAAGGATAGATATATACGTCACCACTCCAATCTTGGCGGTTGCGTGAATGTCTATATGGAATCCGGGCCGGTTAGCGATGCGGTGGAAATTTTGAGAGGGGTGGATGGTGTTGAAGATGCGTTGATTCGAGATCAAGCGGCTGCAATTTGGATGCTGCCAGAGGATCGCATTGGCGATATTGTTGTGACAGGAGAGGCTGACGTAGTATTTGGCAATCCTGAAGAGGTGGAGTTACCTCTTGGCCTGAGATCCCATGCTTCTGGCCACGAACTCCGGATACCCATCATTGGTTACAACGGTGAATTTGATGTGCTATCGTTCCAGGAGAATCGTGATATAGGGATATACGTTTTCGAGACCGTGTTTGATTCGGACTTGGGCCACTCTAAATTTTCAACGTGAATGGGTTGGGATGAAAGATGGTCAATCTTGCGAGGTTTGTGCGTGCCCAAGTTTTACTATGAGAGCGGCGAGGTAACCAGCGCCGAAACCATTGTCTATGTTAACCACTGCTAATCCTTCGGAGCAACTGTTAAGCATTGCAAGGAGTGCGGCTATACCCCCGAAACTGGCGCCGTATCCAACGCTAGTTGGCACGGCGATTACCGGTGCTTGAACGAGTCCAGCTATGACTGAAGGAAGCGCTCCCTCCATACCGGCAACTGCTACGATTACCTGTGCTTGCCGGAGAGAAGGTAGTGTATCAAAGAGCCTGTGTATACCGGCCACACCCACGTCGTCTATTTTACCAACCTTACAACCCATCATTTCGGCAACGACAGCCGCTTCTCTAGCAACGGGTAGATCGGCAGTACCGGCGCTGGCGATCACAATACCTGGAGTCAGTGTCTGGTTGCCCTGTCGGTTCACCGAGATTGTACGGGCGGTTTGGTCGTAGCTTACGTCAGGAGCACGTAAGCGGACGGCGTCAAATGCCGCTTCGGTTGTTCGTGTGATGAGGAGGCGGTCTGATGACTTGAGGATAGCCTCAGCTATTGTGGCAATTTGCTCAGGAGATTTGCCTTCGCCGAACACAACTTCTGGGAAACCCTTACGTAGTCCGCGGTGGTGATCGACTTTTGCAAAATCTAGGTCCTCGTAAGTCAAAACACTGAGTTGATCCAAGGCATCGCCGACACTCAACGTGCCATTTCTGACTTTTTCCAAGGTGGTACGGAGTCGCGAATTTTCGATAGTTTGTTTATCCGGCCTGAAGGTTGGTGGGCTCTGGGTGATTAGGATTGACTGGTGAACCAGCGGGAATATGATATCACTGAAGAGATCAGCCTGAGAATCTTTGATGCCGACACTCAACGTTAGAGAGAATACCAGGATGAAGCTATTAGCGATGGTAGATGAGAAGGCGCTGGTCGCTCTTACGGAGAAGAATCGGGAACATTTGCTAAATCACTTGGGTTGGATGGACGGAATCACGACGGTGTCAGCACGGACTTTTTTGTGCGAATAACAATGTTGAATGTAGAGCACGGCGAGAGATTCGTCTTTGGAATCTGGCGATTCAGTCAACTCATCGGATTAACCAATATCAATGTCGATCAATACAGTGGATGTGAGAATGGAATAGGGAGCGTGGGATAATGTCTGGATAAAGGTTTTCGACGCCATGTGAGAGCGACAAGATGCGTTGAGACGCTCGGGTTTGAGGAGTTCTATTTACAGCGTATTAGGGTGCGGGCTGGAGTCAGTAACGCTCGCAATCTTGGGGTTCCGAATCGATTGAGATTCAAGTTCAAAGACATCCTTTGCAAAGCTGACCGGGTTAATGATCCCCTTGGTGACGTAGCCGTGTATTCGGTTCAAAAGTGTGAATGGGAGGTTAGTAGTTAGTGTACAGTGCAACGTGATAATGGCATTCAGCAATGAGATACGGATAGAAGGTGATAGATGGGACGGAATGACTGGCGAAGGTTCGATAGACCCGACAGGTTTAGTGAAACAGATATGATATCCGATCGATTTGTTATTGATTAAGATGAATGAACTCTGGTTCTACGTGGTGTGGTTAATATGTGTGTACGCACTAGGATCGTTGTCCGTTGGCGATCTCGTTGCTCGTGCCCGCGGTGTTGACATCCGAAAATTAGGAACTGGGAACCCTGGGACGGCCAACATATTCAGGGAGATGGGTCCTCGCTATGCAGCTATTACTTTTGTGGGGGATGTGATCAAAGGAGCTGCCTCTACGGTGCCCGTTCTCATGCTTGGCTTACCTACCTGGTTGGGGCTAATCTCTTCGTGTAGTTTGCTCATCGGACACTTTTTCCCAGCTCCTTGGCGCTTCGTTGGGGGCACCGGATTGGCGACTGCTATGGGGGCGGCTATAGGGTTATTGCCGTTGGGTGTGGCTGGAGCGGCGCTGCCGGCTGTAATCGTCATGAAGGTTACTAGGAATGCTGCAATTACGGGCACGGTCTTTTTTGGGTTGACGACTGGAGTCGGCTGGCTACTCCATGAAAATTGGATTGCTGCTGGAGGGGTCACGCTGGTTGGCGTAGCGATATTCTTTAAGGCGCGGATTCAGTATCGCACTTGATTTCTTCCGGGCGATTGTTGCGTTGACCGGTAGGTTACTCGCTGGTACGCTGGGAGATGGCGGTAGGCAGGGCTCAAAAGAGGCGTTTTAGTTGTAGGCCTAAAGACGAATTTGAGGATCGATTCGCCTCTGATTTCTGAAGGGGCTTGCTTACCAACAACTTGGGGTGAACAAATTGTTAAGCTGGCTACGCCTCTTTATGCTGAACTTATAAGAGTAAAGTAGTTGTGTATTTAAGGACTGGGATGATGACACAAATGATAAAACCGTTTGTGGGTACCATTGAAGAAAAGGACAAATTTCTTAGAACCACTATCGATGAGATGGGCTCGATGGTTACTGCATTTTCCGGCGGGGTAGACAGTACCTTCTTGGCATCAGTAGCTAACGAAGTGCTTGGTGGAAGGGCGTTGGCTGTTACCGCTGTGTCTGCTAGCTTGGCGCCTTCCGAAAGCGAAAGTGCCCTTAATGTTGCTCGACACGTGGGATTTGCACATCGGCTGATAGCTACTGATGAGGTAGCGCGAGAGGATTATCAAAGGAACGATCCCAATCGATGTTTTTTTTGTAAAGATGAGTTATATACGAGATTGGCACAGCTTGCCGATGTTGAAGGCTACGATTGGTTGGCCAATGGAACTAATGTCAACGACTTAAGTGAAATGCGCCCGGGCCTGAACGCTGCTCGGAAGTATGGTGTGCGGACTCCACTAATCGAGGCAGGTTTGGGCAAAGATGAGATTCGTGTGCTTTCCAAAAAAATGCACTTACCTACTTGGGATAAGCCAGCTCAGGCCTGTCTGTCGTCTCGTATACCATACGGTACTCCAGTGACCACCCAGGCCCTGTCTCGGATAGCCTGTGCGGAGGAGTGTCTGAGGAATTTGGCATTTGGGCAGGTGCGTGTACGGGACTATGGTGTAATGGCTCGGATTGAGGTCGAGGTTGAAAACATTCCGCGTCTGGTGCAAAGGGACGTACGGGAGTTGGTAACCAAACAACTTAAATCGTTGGGTTATTCGTATGTGACAATTGATCTCGAGGGTTTTCGAACAGGTAGCATGAATGAGGTTTTAGCTGCCATACACCTGAAGCAGTGAAGCGCGGCTGAACATTTGTAATTAATCGAGATAGGATTTGGAGCTATGGAGATCAGAATTGCTCGAAAAGCTACGGCGTGAAATAGACTTATTTGTCGAAAAGCATCCCAGGTCCCGGATTTCTCAATTTGAATCAGAGAAACATTTGCCTGGCGGTAGCTCTAGGGGCACCTCTTACTTTGATCCATTCCCATTTTTTGTAGACCATGGTGAAGGACACTATCTCCATGATGTTGACGGCAACCGGTACCTGGATTTCATGATTAATGCAACTAGCTTAATTACAGGTCACGCGGATCCTCTTGTGGTTAAAGAATTAAGTGCGCAGGTCCGGAAAGGGGTTTCTTTTAGCCACCCCACGGACGCTCAAGTAAGGCTAGCCGGTCTTCTGTGTGAACGGATTCCATCTGTGGAATCTGTGCGATTTGTCAATTCGGGAACCGAGGCCACACTCAATGCGATCAGGGTGGCTCGTGCTTTTTCAGGCAAGCAAAAGATAGCCAAATTTGAAGGGGGGTATCATGGTTCGAATGAATATGTTTCTGTTAGTGTCAACACCCCGCGTGAAAAATTAGATCCTGGGGGACCCAAAGCTATACCTGAGTTTCCGGGCATGTCACAGGCCATACTTGATGACGTCTTGGTGTTGCCTTACAACGACCTGAAGGTTTGTCAAGAAAATCTATTACGCTACCGGAATGAGTTGTCATGTGTGATTATGGAGCCGGTCGTGTCGAATTTTGGCTATGCTCCAGCGAAGCTTGAATTCCTAAGGGGTATAAGAGATCTTACTGAAGAGCTTGGTATTTTACTGATTTACGATGAGGTTCAAAGTTTTCGTGTTGCGCCAGGGGGGGCTCAAGAGTTGTTCGGTGTGGTACCCGATCTGACTACGTTAGGTAAGGTTATAGGGGGTGGTATGCCAGTCGGTGCGTTTGGAGGCAGAGCTGATGTTATGGCCCTCTATGACCCCACTGGCGCAGGACCAGTAATAGGACATGCAGGGACTTTCAATGCTAATCCCATGACGATGGTAGCTGGCGAAGCGGTTATTCAGCAACTCACACCAAAAGTTTATGCGCGATTGGGTAGGCTTGGCGGAATTTTACGGTCCAAGTTGGAAGCGATTTTTGGCGAATTCAACGTTGAAGTACAGGTGACTGGAGTGGAGTCGCTTTTTGGAATTCATTTCACATCGGAGGAAGTCGTTGACAATCGCTCCATGCTTCGTGGTGATACAGATATGAAGAAGTTGCTGTTCATGGGGCTGCTGAACGAGGGAGTTTTAACTCAGGCCAAAGCCGCTGGGTCTCTGTCCACACTGACCACTGAGACCGAGGTGGATAGACTTGTAAGTGCCACTCGCAGTGTTGTGGACCGAATTAAGGGTTAGGGGGAGACGGCGTTACATTTTAAAATTAAACCGTCCAACCATGCTCTATTGAATTTAAGAATAGGATTCTAGGTTGATGGTTAGGTGATGATACGCGACTCTTTTAATAGCGCAATCTCTTTTTGAGTGTAGCCGAATTCGGCAAGAACTTCGGCGGTATGCTGCCCTAGAACGGGTGCGGGTTTACGAATGGAGCCTGGAGTATCGGACATTTTAATAGGCAGGCCAATGTTGCGGATAGTTCCAGCCTTGGAGTGCTCCATATCGACAATCATTCCTCTCGATTTTACCTGTGGATCTGAGTAGACTTCGGCCAAGTTGTTTATGGGGCCACAGGGTACTCCAGCTTCATCTAGCTTCTTGAGCCACTCGAGTGTGGTTCGTTTGACGAATGTCTTCTCTAGAGTGATTTGTAGCTCCTTCAAATTATGCCTGCGGTCGGAGTTTGCAGTGAATCTGGGGTCTTGTGTCAACTCTTCGCGTCCTATGGCACTACACAGGCGTTCCCAGTTGGCTTGATTAGCAGCGCCTACGATGAAGTAGCTGTCCTTGGTTTGAAAAGCCTGGTAAGGTGCGGAAAGAGAATGGCCGGATCCGACTGGGCCGGGCGGTTTGCCTGTAGCGAAGTATATTGCAGATTCCCATATTGAGTATGCAATTCCAGCTTCTAGGAGGGATGTGTCAACATGCTGACCTTTGCCCGTCTGGAGCCTGTGGATGTATGCACAAAGAGTCCCATATGCTGCGTAGAAACCGGCGTTCAGGTCTGCTATAGGGACGCCATTTCTTGCTGGGGGACCACCGGGGTATCCAGTAATGCTCATTAGCCCGCTCATACCCTGAGCAACCAAGTCGAAACCGCCGCGATTTTTGTATGGCCCGGTTATTCCGAATCCAGAGATGGTTGTATAGATCATGGCGGGGTTAATTTTCTGGATGGTTTCATAACCTAAACCTAGGCGGTCCATCGTTCCCGGTCGCATGTTTTGTACGAGGACATCAGCTTGCTCTATCATCCTACGTAGGATCGATACCCCTTCATCATTCTTAAGGTTTACCACCACGCTTCTTTTATTTCGGTTTATTCCAAGGAATGCAGCGGATTCGCCCTCTATAAAAGGAGGACCTGACCGTCTGATGTCATCACCATCTGGCTTCTCTATCTTTATGATGTCGGCACCCATGTCACCAAGCAGCATTGTGCAAAATGGTCCAGCCATCATTTGCGTGCAATCAATTACTCTAACGCTGCTCAATGGGGATTCTATTGTCACTGGTTTATCACTTTGTTGGATGGTTGGTATGGTCCCTAATTATTAGTGATGGGGTACAGAATGTGTTGCACCAAAAGGCAGGTTGCGCCCATAGTGTATCTTTCAAAAACATGGGCGATACTCGATGTCACGCCAATTTTAAATTGAGTGCAACAGGCGACCTTGTTTTTTTTCGATTCCTCGCTGGCTTAGAGCCGCCTTTTACAATCAGCGGCCTTTGAATTGTGGGAGACGGTGTTCGATGAAGGCAGTCCGGCCCTCTTGAAAATCCTCGCTCGAAAAATTGGAGAAGATAAGGTCCTCATCTGCTTCGGACAGGTGGGATACATTAGCATTCAACACTGTCTGAAGAAGTTTTTTGTGACCTCGATGTGATAGGGGAGCCAGTGCCGCTATTTCTCTTGCCAAGGAGTAGGTGTATTCGTCGATTTCTGCAAGTGGGAGAATCTTGTTCACCAATCCCATCTGCTCAGCCTCCGTAACTGGAATCCGACGACCTGACAATAGGACGTAGGATGCATTCCCTTGACCGACTAGGTTTACAAGGCGACGCATTTCTTTGAAACCGATGAGGACGCTAAGTTTAGCGGCGGGGATACCGAAGTGACTATTGTCTGCAGCGATACGCAAGTCAGTAGCCATAGTCAACTCGCAGCCTCCACCGATGCAATATCCTTTGATGAGGCATATAGTTGGTTGGGTCAGAGATTCAATTGCGTCAAGGGCTCCTTCAAAAGCGGCTGCGTAAGTCTTTGCATTGGCTTTATTATTGCGGTAAAGGCCGAAATCATTGATGTCAGCACCGGCGGAGAAAGCCTGGTCGCCTGCTCCCGTGAAGATTACGACCTTACAATGTTCATCTTCCGACAGATTCGATACGATGCTGCGCAATTCCAACCAACCGCAATAACCGATGGCATTGCGTTTGTCAGCACGATTGATGGTGATTGTCGCTATGCCATTGGCACCATTGACGGTAATATACTTTTCCAAGACGGATCTCCGGATTTAACTAGGGTCTCCTGATACGAACATTATACCGGTGGGCCCAGTGCCATGTCATTGAGAGAATGATGTACGTTAAAGAACCGGAGATGTAAACGGGTCTATAAATTCCAGTGGGTGGATGCTCCCAGTGACTGTGAATGGGTGACAATAGGAGTTCTGTTATGATCTATGTCTCATTATTAGGTACGGAGAATAGATGGTTGTACAGAGAAAGCTACCGCCATGGCTGAAGGTGAAAGCGCCTGGCGGGGCTAATTACATCGAACTTAGGGGCCTTGTGAGGAAGGCCGGCTTGCACACCGTGTGTGAGGAAGCCCATTGTCCAAACATAGGAACGTGCTGGGATCGCAGGACCGCCACTTTCATGGTGCTCGGGGATATTTGTACCCGGGCGTGTGCCTATTGTGCCGTTAAAAGCGGTAAGCCAAAACCCCCTGATCTTCAGGAACCGGCGAGGTTGGCCGAGACGGTTGAGCGTATGGGTCTCAATTACGCTGTAATTACCTCGGTCGACCGGGATGATCTACCCGATGCCGGTGCATTCATTTTTGCCCAATGTATACGTCAAATAAGAAGGAAAGTTCCCTTGTGCAAAGTAGAGGTGCTAATACCTGATTTCTACGGAGATAGACAGGCTCTTGTGAAAGTGCTGGATGCAGCACCGGACACGCTGAATCACAACATTGAAACAGTTCGCCGTATTTTTCGCAGAGTAAGGCCCAAGGGAGATTATGATCGTTCCTTGGAGCTTTTATACAGAGCTAAGGCTATTGCCCCTGGTGCCGTTACAAAATCGGGCATGATGGTGGGATTGGGTGAGACATGGGATGAAATAATTGAAACTATGAGGGACTTACGAACTGTAAATTGTGACTTGCTGACGATTGGGCAGTACATACGACCGTCTGATAAACATATTGCTCTGTCTCAATGGTACTCACCTCAGGAATTTACGGAACTCTCTTGTGAAGGGAAAAGAATGGGGTTCCGGCATGTAGCATCGGGGCCTCTGGTGCGAAGTTCCTACCATGCAGACGACCAACACGCCGCAGCTACAAACGCTGCTGCTGTCTAGACGCTATTGGTTTAACCTCAATGGTGTACCCAATATCGTAATGTGGTGAAGGCGACGATTGTCTCTTGCAGAAGGGTTTGATGAATCAAAATACGTGTGGTAACGCTAGGTTTGGTGGGAAGTTACATGGGCCTGTTGCTAAAGCCACAATCGTTATCGATTTTCGGTATGATTTTGCGCGCTGACATACGGGGAGTGTTGGCCGTTCACCTACCGATGGCTACAGAGGGATAAATGCCATACGGCTAATAATTGATTGGCGGCGTTTGCCATATGCCTTCAGACACCCAGCCACTTCTATTTGTCCGGTAGACTTTTAAACTCATCCAAGACTTTTTTGGCATCTTCGTATCCTCTACGACCGCCCTTGAACACCGGAGGAATGAGGTAAATGGATCGAAATCCGGCATCGAGTAATTCGCTGATGGCTTGAACAGCGATATCGTGGCAGGGTCGGCCAGCATCAAGATCTTTAGTGATCCATTCAGGCAGTTGCCCGAATGCCAATCCGCCAGGTGCAACCATCTGCACTCCTACGAATAACATTGAGGTTAAGTGTTTACCGTACCGTTTTTTATAGCAATCTATGAATGAATGAACTACATTTGGGTTTGACACAGGCTGCATCAGAAAAAACTGGGCACCAGCCTGCACTTTGTGATAGGTAAGATTAATCTCTCTTTCCATGCAATTATTCAGATCTATCGTAGCGCCAATGCAAAAGTCAGTTGATGCCTGCAGCTTTTTGCCTTTGTAATCGAATCCCTTGTTCATCGCAACGATTGAGCTCAACAATTCTGTAGGTTTAAAGTCGTGTACCGACTTCGTCATTGAAAGCTCTGATGACGAAAGGTTGTCACCCTTCACTATCACAACATTTTTTAGCCTTGCAAGTTGAGCGCCCAGTAGTAAGCTCTGGAGGCCAATTTTGTTTATGTCGCGAGTTGAGAGGGAAAATATAACGTCACTTTGTGTTTTTTGTTGAATCCAGTCGGCGGCCAGCACCGAATTGATTCTGACTGACCGTCCAGGGTTATATGCAACCGATATGAAATCTGCCGTAAGGGATAAAGCGGGTGACAGTAGTTTTGGATCGGCCCCTCGTGGGGGGGAGAAGTCGCAAGCAAAGAAAACGGAATCGGGATTTTGAGATCGCCGTTCTACTACGCTGGTCATAGCGAGCGAAACACACAATGGTTGAGGAGAATGCTGCTAACTACACTGAGAGTGACATGAGCAGAATGTGTCAAAAGACAATGCGAGTACTGAGAATCACATTCCACGTTAGCGGAAGGAACTCGAAGTTGCTTAGAGCCACGGGACCGTACGCTACTTCCAGCCGAGAGAGCCGTTCTGCCCAGGTATGAGGGATACACGGTGCCCTATCTCGCACTTGAACCTCTCTTCACGAACGTTAGATCTTTTACCAGAAAGCGACGAACGCTCCATCTCTTGTTTGCAAAAAGGACACGTAACCTCATATACGGCCCTGTTGTTCAATCTAACAAGGCGTGCATGTGTGAGGGTCTGATC
Organism: SAR202 cluster bacterium; assembly: GCA_030754315.1. Taxonomy (GTDB): domain Bacteria; phylum Chloroflexota; class Dehalococcoidia; order Lucifugimonadales; family JASMAO01; genus JASMAO01. The sequence continues at coordinate 16,731 of JASMAO010000007.1, read as the reverse complement.
GAGCACGTGAGAATCTCCTATATACCTGACAACGAACCGAGTAGCGGAACTAACGATGTTAGTTGTACGGTGTTCGTATCCTGTAGGATGGGACTGGTAATCGGCGTAGCCACACATTACACACTTGAACTCGTCGTAGCCCTTGTACATGCGGGTACCGCATCGGCGACAGCCCTTGGGTTTTGCCTGCTCCGTTTCATCAGGGTATGAGGTGACCCTGGTTGGTTGAACCGGTAAGGCGGCCGGCGTGAATGTAGAAACACGATCTGCTATAACCATCAGGAGCCTCCTTCAGAACTACTGTTGCTGAAGACTTTCCGAACCCAGCTCACGTCACGGATTTAACTCCGACACGCGCCTCGGCTCAAAAGTCTGCAACCGGCGTGGATGTAGCCGTGCAACAGGAGGCTCAAAGAAGAGTCCCCGATCGGATCACGAACACATCCCCAAAGCAATAGCTATATTCTAAGATATTTCTTATATTTGTCAAGTATTTTATCGTGGTGTATTTTGGGTATTTCGCTTTAAGGAAGATCCAACGCCAGTGGGGATTGGTTTTTTTGCCAGATTGACACCCGGGTCAACCCAGTGCTATATTCCAACCGCGCTCGCGGTATTGCGTATTTTAACTACTTACTACAACGTCCCTGTGATCTCTCAAGTTACCTTGCTGATTCTATTCTGGTCGCTGTCTCTTGTTTGCGTTGACACAAGCAAGACTACCTACGGGTTGGCTTTCCAAAATTGGAGTTGTAGATTATGAATATCGTTGTCTGTGTTAAACAAGTTGTGGACCCGGATGTCCCCACGTCCGCATTCCGTTTGGATGATGAAACGAACCGTGTTCGTGTCGCAGAAGGCATACCTCCAGTTATTAATGGATTTGATGAAAACGCTGTTGAGGCAGCGCTCATTGTCCGAGAGGAGACGGGCGGAAAAATCACCGCACTCTCGGTAGGAAACGATTTTGCCATGGATGTAATGAAGAAACCATTGTCAATGGGTGTGGATGACTTGGTACTAATAGACGACCCTCAGTTTTTTCAACTGGATGCTTATGCCACAGTGTGTGTTCTCAGTGAGGCGATCAGGAAAATCGGGGAATTCGATCTTATATTGTGTGGGCGACAGGCTTCTGACTGGGATAATGCACACGTTCCGCTCGGTCTCGCTGAGACCCTAGGGTTACCGAGCATAACGATGGCCCAACAGATTGAAATATCAAACTCAATGGTTCTTGTTCACAGGGTTTTCCCTGACGGCTATGAGAAGGTGGAGGCGGATTTGCCCGCACTGGTAACGGTGAGTAACGAGATTGGACAGCCGCGATATCCTACTCTTCGGGGCATTATGGCAGCCAGTCGAAAGTCACCGATTGTGTGGACAGCAAGGGATCTGGGTATCGATCCGGCTAGGTTTGAACCGAAAATCTCCGTAACCGGTCTTTCCATACCCCCCTCTCTTGGTGAATGTGAGTTTATTGAAGCTGATACCGAGGCAGAGGCTGGTAGCCGCTTAGCACAAAGATTACGTGAGGTAAAGCTCATCTAGCTAACTGTCCGTGCAACGCAACTGAGTTGTTTGAGAACCACTGATTTGATTAGCGAGGTTAATAAATGACTGAAATACTTATTGTGGCTGAACAATTGGATGGGGGTTTACATCCGGTTGTTGGCGAATTGGTTACAGCTGCACAGGGCTTGGAGGGCGATCGAGCATTGGTTGTGTTGGGCGCTGATTTAAACGAATTATCTAAAACAGCGACCAGCCTGGATGTTGACGAGGTTTATGTTGTCGAACACCGTTTACTGTTAGAACAAACTTCCGAGGATCTGTTTGTAGCTGCGTTAGAACAGGTATGTCGACAGACTGAACCAAGAGTGGTGTTGATAGGCAGAACCTTTTTGGGCCGTGATGTAGGTCCCCGATTGGCTTATCGACTTGGTGTGGGGGTGGCTCAAGACTGTATTGGCCTAAAGCAAAATGAAGATTCAGGAAGGGTCGTCGTGACCCGCCCAGTTTATGGCGGCAACGCTGTTGCAACCATGGCATTCGGCCAGCAAAATCCACAGGTGGTTATAGTTAGACCAAGAATCTATGAGTCCGTAGAAAAAGATGTGTCCCGAAACTCGGAAATAATCCCTTTGACCGTAAACTTGGATTCGTCCATGATGAAAGTTAGGCATATCGAGAGGGTCAAGAGTGAGGTAGAAGGTGTGCGATTGGAAGACGCACAGGTTGTTGTAGCAGGAGGTCGTGGAATCGGTGGACCAGAGCCGTTTAGTCAACTGAGTGAGTTGGCTGATATTTTGGGTGGAGCCGTAGGTGCGTCTCGTGCAGCATGTGATGCCGGATGGGCTGACCATAGCTTGCAAATTGGCCTGACGGGCGCGACGATCACTCCGGATTTATACGTTACGGTTGGAATTTCTGGCGCCAGCCAACACATGGCTGGATGTTCAGGAGCGAAACACATCGTCGCTGTCAATAAAGATGCAAATGCCAACATATTCAAAGAAGCTAGGTTTGGGGTCGTCGGTGATTGGAGCAATATACTACCCTCATTTATCGTTGCAGTTCGAGATTTATCCACCGGATAATCTTGGGTAGCGTCGCTCTTAAGTTGTTTGTAAATTGATGAAATGTATTGGATAGGAGACTTAAACGTGGAAGGGGACTTTATTCCCGAGATCGAAGAAGTGCTTGGGCATGTGGAATCCGCTGATGTGATGTCTCTATTCTTTCCTTCGTTTCGGAAAGCGCTTGTTGTGGATATGCGTGTGAGTGAGGACGCAGGGCCTTTTATCGGAGTTTTGCCTATGGTCGGATCATCTCGTGAACGAATGCAAATCATCCACCATTTGAGGCCTGGGTTTCCCCGGCTGAAGGATCTTACGATAATTCCGTGGCCACGGTATGTGGATAGTTTAGTGGATCTGGGTGTTTGGGGCAGTATAGTCACTAGATATCGCGGGTTAAATTCCGTGACGGATGGCCATAGAGAGCTACAGGGAGTATTAGATCAGTTGAAACGGTTGGAAAAAGAGGAACTAACCGCTGCTGTAAGAGGTGGTGACTATCATACGATTTGGCCATAGCCTTTTCCAGACAGAGGCACAAATCCCTTTTTGTGGGCATTATTTTTCCTTAAGAAGCCGTTCTATTCTATCTTTTGTGCCCACGGTATCATCGTAGAAAGATTTTGTAGCAACAATCTGTTTCACATTTGTGCTAAGAAGGCCAAATTACCCCTCAAGTGTAAAGCGGTTGGTGGAGTTATTCTTGCCATCGGTGATTATTTTTGACTTAGGGTGGCAATTGCTACCATGTGTACGTACAATATTTCAGACTTTCTTGGTTTTCCGGTTTGCTTGGAAGGAGGTAACCTATGGCTGCGGTTACATTGGGTGGTCTCACCGGTGGGGGTGGGCGTTTGCTTGGCCCTATGGTGGCTGAACGACTTGCCTCAGATTACGTTGACAGAATTATCTTGACCAAGGCAGCTCGTGAAATAGGTTCTACTGTGGAGGCGCTTCACCAGCGTGAGCAACGGCTCCCTACATTCGGGGAACAGATTCGTAGAGTAGTCCAGCAAATTCTAGAGAGGTCTGCGGTCTCAAGCGCAAGCGCTGATCCATACTTCGGTTCAGGCACTATGGCTTTTTTGACAAAGGAATTTGAAGATCTAGAGCAACCGATTATAACTAGAGGACACGAAGTTGAGGAGGCTGCATACCACCAGGCCTTGCGAAAAACAATGAATGAACTTGCATCGGCTGGAAACGTCGTTATTGTGGGGAGGGGCGGGTCAATCATTCTACGTGACGATCCGACTGTGCTACGGGTCGGAGTGGTTGCTGAGATCGAAGATCGGATAGAGAGAATAATGGATCGAGAGAGGCTGAGTCATGATGAAGCAGCTCGGGTCGTTGAAAACCGAGACTTGGCGCGTGCGATTTATTTTAAAAACCATTTCGGCTTGGAAGACCCTGACGACCCTCAACTGTACCAGCTTGTGATTAACTCAAGTGAGATGGATTTGGAATATGCAGCCGAGGTTGTAGTAAACGCTCGCAAGGCATTAGATAAGGGTTGCTTAAGGCGTAAGCTCTAAATGTATGTGGGCGCGTATCGCTGAAACAGAGAGCCTCTACAGAGGTTGGGCTTTAGGTTGTTGGATTTTTCCCCCGCCACGAATCCTAATCCGCGTTGCTTTGAGGTCGTTCAATAATATTTTAGTCGTTAATCTTCAGGAGGCAATGCAGTGTGGTTAGGATACTCGCCGTAACCTTTATCGTTATTGTCCTAGGCACAACTTCATTAGTTGAACCTTCTCCTGCTACTGCTCAACATAGGACCAGAGGGGCGTGGTCGCAGTTAGCTGCTATGGGTCCGACTTTGTTAGGAGTCACGTTTTTGGATGATAGAAATGGTTGGGCGTATGGCAGCCTAGGATCGGTACTAACCACTCACGATGCCGGTGTGACCTGGACTGTGTACGGCATGGGTACATCAACGGTGAGTTTTCGTGCGGCGGGTTTTGAGGATGCCAATTCTGGGTGGATAGTGGGCAGTAAGGGAACGATACTAACAACCGGTGATGGCGGGATAAACTGGTCTCAAAGAGACAATGTTTCAGAAGGGACGTTTAGGATGGTGGGTTCTGTTTCGGACGGAACCGTTATGGCTGTTAATTCCAATGGCTACGTTACCAAAAAGATGGTGGGTGATGAGGTGTGGGCTAAGTCTGTTGGAGGAACCTTCAAGTGGTTCCATGCGGTCGATTTTTATGATGCCCTGGTGGGTTGGGGAGTCGGTCCGCTTGGAGAAATATATCATACAACGGATGGATCTTTTAACTGGCATGCACAGGAAAGTGGAGTGTCCACCATGTTGTTGGATGTCCAGTTTCTAAATAGTAGGGTTGGATGGGTAGTTGGGGATGGCGGGGTCATTCTAAATACTACAGACTCTGGAGAAACTTGGTCAGTCCAGTCTAGCGGGACGTCTGAGTCACTGATGGCTTTGAAGTTTATTGATGAGGACAATGGATGGGCTGTGGGGACTGGCGGCACTGTTCTCCACACAACTGACGGAGGCTATGTTTGGTCAATCCAAGAGAGCGGGGTATCGACATCGTTGATGGGAGTAGAATTCGTCGATTCTCAAGCAGGATGGGCCGTTGGTCAAGGCGGGAGTATTATTAGAACAGAGGACGCTGGGGAATCTTGGGAAGTAGCAAGGCATCCAGCAGCAATGATTGATATTAACGGGCAATGTTTTGTTAACGAATTGGATGGTTGGATGGTCGGCACTGAAGGGGCCATATTCAAAACGATTGATGGGGGGTTCACAGTGTCGCGGCAAGAGAGCGGGACGCTACGTGATCTCTTCGATGTCCACTGCGTTACCTCTAATGTCGGTTGGGTTGTAGGGCGGGAGGGCACACTTCTCAGGACTTTGGATGGAGGCGAGACTTGGCAATCATACGAATCTGGAGCGAAGGCGGATCTTTGGGATGTGGCTTTTTTGAATGAGCGAGTCGGTTACTCTGTCGGTGATAATGGCATTGTGCTAAATACTAAGGACGGTGGTGTGAATTGGTCCTCTCAATCGGTGTCGAAGATGCCTCTTTACGGCATCAATCTTGTTGACAAAAAGGTCGGCTGGGCTGTTGGGTCAAAAGGAACTATTTTTAGGACTGTCGATGGTGGTATTACCTGGCGAATTCAGAGGAGCGGTACCACAGCAGAGTTGTACGCAGTTTTCTCAGTGAACAGAGATATTGCATGGGCGGTAGGTGAACATGGCACTGTAGTTAAGACAGAGGATGGTGGTGAAACGTGGGCAATGCGATCTAGCAATACCGATAGAGATTTAAGAGATGTAAGTTTCGTGGATGAAAAAATTGGGTGGGCTGTAGGCACAGACGGCACTCTTATCCATAGTTCCGATGGAGGATTCCATTGGGAAGCAGATGGAAGGGTGAGCTATACAAACGTAAACTCAGTAACTGCGATGGATGAAAATTTGGTTTTTGCGGCTGGGGATGGTGCTTCAATGCTGAGGTTCACTGGAAAGCCACCCTTGCTTGGAGGAAACATATGGATCGTCGTTGCTATTGTAGTAATTGCTGCAACGGTCGCGCAGTCAACGCGGATGCATGCCAGGCGCCCCGTGGGCAGTTAATCGTTAGCGTAAACTGGCGCACTCTAATCAAGATTGTCACAAGATTAAAATCGACCTGAAATGGTAAAACCGAAAGTCGTCATGATTAATGGTAAGTGTGAAACGAAGGTGCTAACAAAATTTGGCACAAAACCGAATCAAATAAAACCGGGGAACAAAATACCACGGAGGTAGCTGGTGATCGCTAATGGTTTGTTTTTTTGATTGGGGCAGCCTACGGTAGTTTCAAGAGGAATATTTCGGCAACCTGTTTCGGTATCATCGCTAGTTCATGTGCTCATGTCCGCCATTGCCTTCAAAGTTACGGCTTGTGAAAACACCAAGGTCGCGACCCTGATGGACATGGACTATCATCTCTTGCCGCTCAACTCCCACGGCATCGACTAGTTCTTCATCTACCGCGTCAATCAAATCTTGCACATCCTCTGTGGTGAGGCTTTCGATAACGTTGAGAGTTGCATGTACAACTTGATTCGCGAAGTGGATGTCTAGCCTTCCAACGGGGTTTTCTTCTTTCATGACGGTGTAACATTCCGACTGTTGCGTTCTGCATTCCCGCTCAAAATAGAAGTTGTCCATAGGATTTTCACCTTGGCCGGGAGAAACCGGCTTTATTCTCTTACCTGCCCGGTCCCGAGCACTGTCCATTTGTATGATGTCAATTCTTTAAGTCCCATTGGTCCTCTTGCGTGTATTTTATTGGTACTAATCGCAACCTCGGCGCCGAGACCGAATTGACCTCCGTCGTTAAATCGGCTGCTTGCGTTGACTAGAACCACCGCGGAGTCGACTTCGTCTAAAAATCGCATTGCGGATGAATAATCCTCTGTGACGATGGCGTCACTGTGACCTGAGCCATATATATCGATGTGCGATATTGCTTCGTCTAGAGAATCAACTATCTTTATTGCAGCTGTCATTGAAAGGAATTCCGTTCCCCAATCAGCATCCGAAGCGGGTACAGCATGAACCCCTTTGACCTGTTCTGTGATGGCTAAGGCACGGTCGTCACATCTCATCTCTACCCCTGAAATTCTCCAAAGATTCGCCAGTTGATTCAAGGCCGTTGGCGCAATTGATGTATGCACAAGCAGCGTGTCCATAGCGTTACAGACATAGGGTGAAGAGACTTTTGCATTGTTGGCGATGGCGACCGCCATTTCCAAGTTAGCGGTATGGTCGATGTAGGTGTGACATACTCCAACACCTCCGGTGATTGCTGGCATAGTCGCTTCGGCTGCGACTCTCCGAATAAGGTCTACGCTGCCGCGCGGTATGAGCAAGTCAATACTATCCTTCATTCTTAGCATTTGACTAACCAATTCACGGTCTGTTGATTCGATGATTTGTATCGCCTCCGGAGGCACCCCTGCTTTTTCGACTGAATCTCGAGATATCCTGGCAAGCGTGGTATTGGAATTGAGCGCTTCTTTGCCACCCCTAAGTATCACGGCATTGCCAGATTTAAGACAAAGAGATGCTATATCTATAGTCACATTTGGCCGACTTTCGTATATGACACCAATGACTCCAAGAGGCACACGCCTTTTACCGGTTCTCAGGCCATTCGAGAGTACTTGAAAATCGAAGGTCTCGCCGACTGGGTCTGGCAATGCGGTGATTCTTCGAACATCTGCTACTATGGATCCAAGACTGCTTTTGCTTAGAGCGAGCCTATTGAGTAAGGGACCTGCAAGGCCAGCCAAATGACCTGCACTCAGATCCTCTTCATTGGCTTCTAGTATTTCCTCGGTGTGCTCCTCTATACCGTTTGCGATGGCATGGAGGGCCCGGTCTTTGACACTGCTTGAGATACGAGCAAGTTTTAGAGATGCTTTTCGTGCTTCGCGAGCTTTGCTTCCTAGCTCGTCTAATTCTGTTGTCATATATTTATCTCGATATTTTGTGAAACTCAGAGTAATACCATGTTATTTCGATGAATGGCCTCTTCGCCATAGTCGTGTCCAAGGAGTTCGCTTATTAGGTCGGATTTTGTACCGGCTATCTTAGCCAAGTCTACAGAATTGTAATTGGAGATGCCCGCGGCGATTTCGTTTCCCTCAGTCGCAATGATAGTTATGATGTCGCCACGGCTGAAATTGCCGCGCACCTCTTTGATTCCGGCCGGTAGAAGGCTACGGTTGTTGTCTATCAATGCGCGTGCAGCCCCGTCGTCTACATTGATTTCGCCTTTATTGGACAGGCCGCTCAGCATCCAACGCTTTCTGCTTTCCATCTTTGTGCTACAGGCCGGGAAAGTAGTGCCAATATCGTCTCCTTTTGCCAGTAAGGTAATCACATCAGGTGTACGCCCCCCCGCGATGACCACATTAACACCCGAAGCTGTAGCTAACCTTGCAGCCTCTAACTTGGTTGCCATCCCACCGCGTCCTTTTTCGTCCCATGAAACACCTCCCAGGGCCTCGATGCTTTCGGTCATTCGTTCCACCCGGGGGATTAACCGAGCAGCAGAGTCTTTGTGAGGGTCGGAAGTGTACAGGCCATCTATCTCTCCGAGCATAATAAGCATGTCTGCATCTACGAAATTCGCTACCATAGCTGAGAGATTGTCGTTGTCACCAAAGCCATCACTGTCTAGCTCTTCTACAGCTACAACATCGTTCTCGTTTATGATAGGAATTACTTTTAGATTCAGTAGAGACATCAAAGTATTTCGTATGTTTAGGTACCCAACCCGGTCACTGAGGTCGCGTCTGGTTAAGAGTGCTTGAGCAACTGGAATACCGTGCCAATCAAAGAGTTGCTCGTATACGTGCATCAGGCGGCCCTGACCGGCCGCTGCAAGCACTTGCCGCAAAGGAACATTTTTTTTGGTAGAGTCTATGCCTAGCACATGGTGGCCTGCTGCCACTGCTCCCGAAGTGACCAACAGCATCTCGTATCCTTTTAGATGGAGATGAGCGATTTGCTCAACAAGCGATGCCAGAGTTTGAATGTTTAGGCGGTTACTTCTATGGGTGAGTAGGGCAGTACCGACCTTGACGACGATTCGGGTGTAGCGCGGCCGGTTTACATTGGGCGGCTTTTGGTCCACAGTTGATTTTGAGATTTTCTGAGTGGACATGGCGCGCCCTTTCGGTGGGAGGTAAGGATGGTCAGCCGCGCATCCCTGCCTTTCCCATTATATCAGCCTGCCTAGATGGCGACCAAACGAATTTACAGGATGCCGTTGATTGTTAACGAAAAGCCGATTATTGCTAAAGACTCCCAGTCGTTTGTGAAAGTGCTATCGTTGAATATCCAGCATCGTTTACCTTACTGGCTACCAAGAAGGGCTAGTGTTGTTGAAGGTGTCGTTGGTTAAGCGTATCTGATTGGATCCATCAGAGTTCATAACGAATATCTCGGAATCACCGTCTAGCATAGAAACGAATGCTATTCGTTCGCTATTGGATTCCCAAACGGGCTCGTTGTCACGGACATCGTTGTGAGTGAGGCGGTTGCGCACGGAACTCTCTACGTCGAAGGTGTAAATCTCAGCGTTGTCACCCTTTCCAGAGACGAAGAGTAGCAGAGTTGAGTCCGGTGACCAGGATAAACTATGCTCGGCCTCGGGGGTTGTAATTCTTTTCAGGTTCGCCCTATCAAAACTCTCATTCAGGTTTATCCTATCAACACTCATAATATATATATCGGGGTTATCGTCTTGAAACGAGGAGATGAAAGCGATGAATTTATTGTCGGGAGACCACCTCGGGCTGTAGCCTGGAATGTCAGTCAGTTGGTATTCGTTGACTCCGTCTGGATTCCGTTGGTAGATTCCTTGATATTTGCCATCTCGCACTGCGAAAAGAATTGCCTTGCCACCAGGTGACCATCCACCTATTTCGTCAGCGGGGATTGATGTCAGCGACATGGCATCTGATCCATCTGAGTTAATTACATAAAGGTTTGTTCGGTCAGCTGTTTCTCGGATGAAAGCTAAACGCTTCTCGTTTGGTGACCACCTTTGATCTCGATCCTTGCCCATACTGTTTGTAAGTGCTTGACGGGAGGTGTGGTCTCTGTCAACAACATGCATTGTCTCCAGAATACTGTTCGCCTCGGTTCCAGACTGAAAGGCAATAACCTTGCCATCGGGGGACACTATTGGGTTAAATTCGTCCTGAAGGCTTTCAGTAAGGTTTTTTTCGTCACCACTCGCTACATTGACAGCATAGATATCCAGATTGCCGTCCCTGTCAGAAATAAAAACCAATGGGCGATTTTCCCCCGAATTGCAAGCAACTGCGGTAAGGATGACCCCACATAGCATGGCAACCACTAGAGTAAGGACGCCGGAGAACGTGTACTGGAAGCCACTTCGAGAAAGCCTAGGCTGTAGTCTTTTAATTTGCAGAGTCATAGTATCCGCCCCATCGAATTACCACCGTTATGAGTGAAAGAGAAACACTCCTCGTATCATCAACAAGAATCTGTATAGGTTCAAGAAGAAACACGCTCTGTTTCTGAGACTTTTTTAAGAAAACAACAATAAACTAGGGGGAATCCCCTTCATTAGAGGTTGTTTTTTCGGAGAATGTGGGGAATATGATTGAGGAGACACACGATAATGTCGGTGTGTATACATCAAGTTGTTTTTCACTAGCTCAAAAAGGGGCATAGATGTAAAAATAGATCCAACTCGGAGATTGGTTGGGTAGCAGTATTATTCGAAAATGGCTTATGCTTGAGTCATCCCGGAGAGAAAACATGACTCCGATTGGACCCAGCAGGGATACGAAAGAAGTGCACCGTAATTACACCACTTGCCTTTGGGAAGTGGGCCTAACGCCTGATGATTTTATTCCGTTCCCGTCTCCAATTGGACCCTAGTACGTCACTGGAGTCGAGTAAGTGTTGAAGGGTTTTATATGGCGAATCACTTAACTTCTCATACCCGAGGATATTGGCTGCGATTGATGCAGCTACGGTGCCTGAGATGGGATGGTCGGTAAAAGGCGCTTTTCCTGACCATTCGGAATCTATTAGTGGTCCCCAGCGATTAGAATCAGCAGAGATGTTGATGGTCGGAGGCTTGTCTGGATCGATAAGCTCAACGGCTACATCGCCTTGTCCACGTGTTCTGATCACATTCACCTCAGAAGCAGATTCGAGGTACTTGGTGAATGTGCTATAACCTTGCCCACGAAAACTGAAGCTGGGGTCGAGACGTTGAATAGTCTGGATAAGTTTGCTACCGATTACCTGCCCTTGCTCGTTCATCGCAGCTTCCACTGCCCTCTTTAGCAAACTATCCTCTTGTGTTTCTGCGGACTGAGGTCGAATTTTAGGCTCGATTCCTCCAGCGTCTAGATAATAGTAACGGTCACAAGAAATTACTAAAGTCCGAGATGCGGTTTTTTTGCGACCCGCCCCTATGACAGTTTTGCCTGCAGCACGCAGTCTACTAACCAGTGGTACAAAATCGCTGTCAGAGGACACTATCACGAACGTGTCTACGGTTGATGAGTGAAGCAGTTCCACGGCATCAATCGCGAGGCGAATATCGCTTGAATTTTTCCCGGACGTGGAATGAAATAGATGTATCGGTTCGATACCCAACTCCAGAAGATGATCCCTTTGATTTCGACCGGACTGCGTCCAATCAGCGTAGGCTCGCCTAACTATGATTCTGCCCACGTCGGAGATCTGATCAAAAAGCCAACGTATTGCGCTGAGACCGACGTTCTCAAAATCTATTAGCACTGCAACTTGTGGGTCGCTGATATGCCGGTCAGTTAACATCATGAATATGTTCCTTTATGCTGCAAGCACTATTCGTTCGTTGTTCGAATCGCTTAATTTAGAAGTCTGGTTTGGATGTCTTTCAGAAGAGATTAGGTATTAGCTGATACAGCCTGTTTTGCGACGAACACAGCATCGTCAAGGGTCATACCGTTGTTGAGTGGTAAAGTGAAGCTTGTATCGAAGACATGGTCTGCTATTGGGAAATTACCGGTAAGAAATTTACTGTGGTAGGGTTGTTGGTGAACCGGTTTCCAGTTAATGCGAGTCTGTATTCCGGCTTTTGACAAAGCCGCGATTGTGTTGTCGCGTTCCTCTCGGCAGCTAGCTTGAACGATCGCCATTCCCCAAGACATCCTAGTGACGTTTATCGGAGGCGATTGGAATTTTAAGACTCCACCTAGGTAGGATCTATAAATATCCATTATCTTGTTCCTGTGCTGGAGAAATTCTTCTAGGCGTTTCATTTGGGCTAGCCCTATCGCAGCGTTCACAGCCGATAGTCGGAAATTAAGCCCGAAGGCGGTGTGTTCGTATTGAGCTGACATACCATGATGACGTAAAAGTCTACATTTTTCATACATTAGATCGTTGGGTAGCAGTATTGCACCACCCTCAAAGCAGGTCAGTTGCTTTGCTGTCTGGAAACTCAATGTCACGATATGCGGCAGTGCCCCAACTCGGCCTCCCTTGTATTCGGATCCCAAAGCTTCAGCAGCGTCTTCTATAACGGTGACGCCATATCGTTCGGCTATATCCAGAAGTCGGTCGTAGTCTGGGGGCACACCTCCTACATCAACATGGAGGATGGCTTTAACTTCAGGGTTTCTTTCCAGTGCAAACTCTACTGCGTCGAGGTCTAGGTTGATCGAGTCGGGGTGACTATCTACTAGGATCGGAGTGGCGCCTAGCATCAATATTGGGTTTACGACAGATGCAAACGTATAAGTTGGCGCGATGACTTTGTTGGTAGGCCCAATGTCGATTAGCATCAGCGCTACCAGCAGTGCTAGGGTACCATTATTCACTGTAACGACCCGAGGATTGCCGATAAATTCCCCGAGGGCTGACTCGAATGAATCCAGAGTGGTATCACCTGTATTTTTTTCAAATACTTGCTGCAATAAGGTTAATTCGGTTTTATCGAAAAGGGGATTTTCCCAGGGGATTCGTATGGTCAATGTCGGTTGCTCCTACATATATGGGAGAGGTGTAATTTGAGGAAATAATAGCTGGATATTCTTATTCCATAGTTCAAGTAAAGCCTAGTTTGTGGGTTTGCGAACGAATTTTCTGGATGCCGTCAAGAATCGGTTCGAGTAGGGTACCATCTGGATTTGAGTGGGCCAGACTGGCCCACTCGTAAATATCGAAACCGGAGAATCTAGGGTCCCTGTACACTTTATTTAGGTCGGCGACGTACTCATCGTTTCCGACAGCGCGTGATATGTATCTGTTTAGGTATACTGGCACCTCAGCTTGATTAGCATATTTTAGTGCTTCTCTTGCCACCGGATCGCCTAGTGAGCGTGACAGTTGTTGCCGGTTTGGCTCGCCTTGTGGAGGATCCTCCCATCCTTCGAACCAGCTCGTTCGGAAGGTGATGCCATCGACCAATCCCTCATCGATCCACAATTTCCAATCGAAAAAGATGTTTGGTGGGAATCCAATTACTTGTCCGTGCACCGGTTTTGAGTGAAAGGCTTCAGTGTGGAGATGGAACTGCATTTTCTTGCCTCGCTCTCGGGTCTTCCTGCTGGTCTCCCGGAAGAAATTTGTGTAATGATCTCCACGTATGGTTGCGAGCCGTCGTATGTCTTCATAGGAATGTGATGGTTCAGCACCAAATCGTTGGCTAAACTCCGCCAATATTGGTTCGTTAAATCCGTATGCTAGTGGTTCATCAACGATACTGCCGTGGTGAGAGATTCGTATGTCTATGCCGTCCACCCCGGTGTCTAGGATACGATCAACCCAGCCTGCCCAAAGCTTTCTGACCCCCGGATAGATTTCACATGGCGTTGATGGGAGGTAGTCGTTTTTACCAAGGGCGAACGCGATAACTCCACCACGCTGATGTGATTCCCATTCGTCAATGCCCTCTTGCTTTTGGTTGTTATTGTCAAGCGTTACGGCTAGTGTGCCAAATCCGGAGTCGAATTCCAGCCCACCTGTACGAAAATCGCGCGGCCCATTCCAAACGGTGCTGAGGGTAGCCACTTCAATGGGGAGCGGTGATGAGTCATCCCCGAAGGCCTCGATCATGCCGATACCAGTATTGCTGAAATCGCCGTTGCCATCGTTGAAATCTGTGGTGACAAGTATGTATTTATCTCTCAGATCGAGTCCTTCTATCGTCAGAGTACGGACGGGGGCGGCTTTTGCAGTTATTAGGTTGCCGTAGTAATCGCAAATCTCGCTCGGTGCAGGCTCTACAGCGTCCTTGATGGTGAAGTTAAGATTGTCTTTGTGAGTGTATTTCCAGTTTTCCTGACTCGTCCAAATCTGTAGGTGGTTTCTTGTTATTCGGGTAGGAGACGAATCGCTTTTCACCAATCTGATCTTTTTAATTGTGGTTGAATTGAGAGTGTCTGGTATTTCCACGGGCCGCCGCTTTAGTCGCACTTCTGGATGGCTTTGTATGAAAGGAATGGCTTGCCAGAGTGTTCCCCCAATGCGTTTTAGGGAAGTAGCGTTGGCCAGAGCCGACCCCTCCGGATACGATCCAGATGCTCCGGTGTTATATGGCTTCAGCACCCCATAGATCTCCATGCCGTACTTATGTGCTATGGGCACGGCTGCTTTCAAAGGTTCTCCAATGCGGTCGATGGTCTGTGGGCCATAGGTCATCAACCTGTGTTGGAATAGGTTGCCGGCCCAATATGAGTTTTGGTTTATGTCCCCATAGTAGAGCCAGTAGATACGACTAACTCCCATGCTCTTTATCTGAACCATCATTTCGTCTAGGAGTTTTAGCGTGTAGCTGCCATGTGACACATCGTCTGGGAAGTCGACGGTACACGAAAGTATGAAGTCAGAACGTGTGGCCAAAGGGTAAATCCTATCTTAGATCTTATCCTGACAGTGGCGAGTGTACGAGTGGAGCATTAGGGTGTCAATGGTTCAAGTTGTAGGCACACTTCTCTAACTCAATAACGGAATAGGCGTGATGTTAGACCGTGATTCAGAGGATCCGAGAGGCTCGACTATGATCTTCATTTTCTTTAGGCGGCGTAAAATTGAATGAGTACCCGTGTCCGGGTTTTTATCAAAAATTTGTCACTATTTGGCTGAGCTTTCGCCCATTATGGAGTCACTGTGGTAAATCCGCTGCTGACTTGTTTTATTTGTGGATGTGTGTCTGACTTTCCACACGACTTTATCCTTAGAAGTTACCTCCACAATGACGTAGGGCCTACAGCACAGATCTCCAAATACGCTGCCAAATAGGATCAGGGTGTTGCCGTTACTAAGGCGCGAGACACTGGAGCAACATATCGAAAATATGTCTGGCTCATGGCGGTACTCCCAAACTTTTGTTGCAGTCATTGTCGTCATGTTCAATGAGAGTTCTAGAGCCCGGGAATATTCCCCTCCTTCAGTCTCAGGACGGTAGTTTCCGTTGTCAAATAGAAGGACGTTACCGTTCGGCAGGGCAATGACAGAATGTTGATGGTGAAACCTGTCAGTGACATCAGGGAATTTGAAATCACTGCCCGGTCCACCAAGCCGCCACTGGACAGAATTGAAGTCGGGGGAGATGGATATGATCTGATTCAAATGCCGGAATGAGGCCAACACCATCCCGTCTTCAGCCGTTGACAGCGATTCTCCGTGGCTCCAGTCTTGGACATTCCTGTCACGTTCACAACCTCCCCAAACAGGATTTCCAGGCAACGTTCTGTTTGAATCGGGTACAGTACGATCAGAAGGAGAAATGTAGTCGAATATGTTCCAAACGATGTCGTTACGGTTATTGGATTGATCCCAGATACCGATGGTGTCTCCCTCTTGGGGTTTTGGTGGGGCTCCATGTCCGGGGTGCTGGATATCTCGGGAGAGGTACATTACGCGGCCATCTTGGAGAATGTCAATATCGTGATGAATCGGCCCGAAAGGCGAGCATTCGTCTATTAGGCGATCGATTTCCTTACCTAGAGGGTTGATTTCAACGAGACCCTTTCCTGTAGTGCCACCCTTGTGACCTGCGATGTAAATTATGTTCCTGTTAGGTTTCTGCGCCATAATGTAGGGCTGTTCGTCTTCTGGACCTTCGAAGTACCACACTATGCGGCCATTAGTGTCAAAGGCGACTAGTCCCATGAATCCAGCCTGTCGGAATTCTAGGAAGGTTAAATCATGGGTAGATGCCCCACTTATGACGTCGAATCTGGCTTCGTCCAAGATTTTAGGGAGATCCCCTGTTACAAATTTGCCTGTGGGTCCGATAGAAATTTCAGCTTCGCGGTTGGTGCCAAGTACTATATAGCTGTAGTTTGTAGCTGCCTGTAATCTAACTAGATGAACAGAAAAACCCGTCCCTTCGGATGAAAAGACAGGAGTACGCAACCGGTCTATCCCAGGAGCCCAATATTCCACGTAGAGTTCACCCGGAATGTCTAGAGTACCGTCGACCCGGGCAATCAGAGTGTTTGTTTCAAGGATGGAAGCCGATGTTGTCAGAGGTACAGGGACCGGAACTGGAGGGAGTTTCGAGTCTTCAGAAGCAACAATGCAGGCGCTTAGTAGGGATCCGGCTAGGATTAGACCTAAGCTTGTGATGTTACGAAACAA
>JASMAO010000006.1 GCA_030754315.1 SAR202 cluster bacterium | reverse complement strand
CCATACCATGCCCCATCGGACACCAAAATCCTCGGCCAGTCTGGAGACCGGCACGAAAATTGCTACTACGGCTATGAATAGCATGAGTGTGATGGCGTCTAGAAGGCGTTCGATGAAGATTGTAACGAGTGCAGATATTTTACTGATTCCTTCCCGTTCGCCCACATAATGCGCGCGTACTAGTTCACCAAGCCGCATGGGTAGGAGATTGTTTGCCATGTACCCAACAACAACTACAGGGTATAGCCGTGTGAATGTAACATGCCGTATGTGTTTAAGGAGCCAGCTCCATCGAATCGTTCGGAACCCGACCGACACTAGGTATAGTCCTATCGCTGGCATCAGCAACAAATAATTAGCCGAGGCTAAACTAGCGAGCATACTTTTAAAGTCGACCGTGAGTATGAATATGGTTAGCAATACCGCACTAACGAAAATGCCGACAAAAAACTTTTGGTTGATACTGGTTAACATAACGCCTCTAGCTCAGCGTAGCATACGAGTGATGGGTAAGTTGTCGGAGATAGGTGTTTTAGGCTCTTTGTCAATCATTTACTCAGGTTGCATCTGGGATTAAGGTGGAACGCTGGACACAGTAGCTAATGTGAGACCTCGAAAGTTGTTGAGGAACCACGAGGGAAGTAAACGTAAGCATCTTCACTGCCAAGGGCGGAATCTATCTTGCGGTGGAGGAAGTAGTCTTTAGCTGTACGCCATGATTCGCGGTCTACCAAGCCTCTCAGAAACTTCGCTGGCGTAAGTCCCCTGTAGGATTCGGGAAACCACCAACGATGTTTAATGGATTTCCCTTCACTGTAGTGTTTGAGGAGAACCGAATCATTCTTGATCTGGTTCTTGGTGTGGATTACTAGCACTGAATCGTCGGGCGGGTTATCTAGAGATGCCCCATCGTAAGAGACGAAATTCACGCGGTTATTGTTTCTCAGATACCAGTGCCAAGGCCAATTGAACCCGTTGGTGCTATCAATGGTAACGGTGACCGCGTCGCCTGGTTCTTTTAACAAAGCGGCCAACCTGGCCAAGTCGGGGGTAGTTTGTGTGTATACAAGCATTTCAACGGGTACATCCCCGTTTTTGTATGCAACGTTCCAACCTGTTCTTATAGTTAAGACAAGCAAGATAAATACCAAAGGCAATGTTATTAACGCGACCAGATTTCTACCCTCGATTTCCCGGGACATGAATCCGCACATTGTTGTGAGGCCAATCGCTCCACCAAGAGCACTTACTACTAGTAACGTGTCTAAGAGTCTCCAATCTGAGACGTTGTAGAATGCAGCAACGTAGAGCATTATGGCTAATAATGGCACACAGGCGGCGAAGGTCAATTCCCGGACTCTCACCACTCGACGCCAATCGATCCTGCCGACTAATTCTCCTAGAAATTTGCCGGCAAGGATTATGATTGGCAACGTGATATTGACTAGGAGCCAAGGCATCTTCTCGCTGGCAACTGTATATATGCCTAGAGTAAATATTGCCCAAAATACTAAGAATCGTCCCAGAGCGTCTTTACGTCGCAAATAATAAATAGCTCCAACTACAGAAAGGATAATTGGCAAGTATTCGTAAATCGATCCCAACAAGAAATAGTAGTACCACGGTTGGCTCCCTCGTGCCTCTCCTTGCTGAACAACCCAATATCCGAGAGATTGCCACAACCCGGAGCCGAGTCCGTTAGGGTTAGAGAAGAGCGCCGTGTATAAAATCACAAAAATAGAGTAAAAAATTGCGGTGCATCGCCACCAAATGGCCCATCGCCATCGCCACCCTAGATATACTGCGGCTAGCCCCAACACTACAAGGAAATATGTTGCCAGAACGTTTCCGCCTCGTAAGGGAGCACCAATGGGTCCGCCTCCATCAACAGGCGTAGCTAATATGAGGTTGGACCAACTCAGTAATGGGGTGTTTTGGAAAACGCTCAGTGCTGCTGCCCACAAAGGTAAAGTTAACGTGATCAGCATGACGAGGAATCCGGCGTGCCTAGATTCTTGGGAGTGGTTCAAAACTCTGGAAATGGATGAGATCAGGCCCGCCAAAATTATATAGACTGCAAAAGGAGGCGATACTTGTCCGAATACAATTTTGTTTCTTATGGATGGCCAAGTTTGTGACAGCCTAATCATTACCAGGTAGATGCCCAACGTAACCGTGATTAGGTACGCGGTTTCCTTGGTACTAAAGGCAAGTGATAGAAGAATTGCCGCAATGTACAGGTATCGGTTTTTGCCTTCATCTATGTAGCGCCATATGCACACGACCAGGCCCAGGGTCCACACACCGATTAAAATGTCGTTGCGAGCGAATCGGCTGAAATAGAGCATCGTAGGAGATATAGCAAGCATCACCGATGAGAAAAGAGAGCCTAAGGATCCAAGGCGCTTCCGCAATAATATCGGCATGCCAACCAGTATGGTGCCTGCAATGACGTAAAGTATTCGTGCGGTAAAGTCACTGTCACCCAACATCCGGAAGATGAGACCAGAAGCCTCAATTTGAAAAGGTCCGTGCATCATAGGGTTGTGCTCGTAGCCATGGCCTGAGGCGAAACTCCATGCGTAGAAGGCATGTAGACTCTCGTCGTGATGGATTGCTCGGGAGCCCAGGTCCCATAGGCGCGCTAGGAGTGCACTCAATATTATTACCACGTATGCTCCTGTCTCCCAGGGATGCATCTTGACCGTGGATCTGATGTTTGGGATCAGGCCATATATTGCTAAACTCAAATTGCGTTTGGCAGTGACAGCAATTGCTGTCACGGATTTGGAACCGAGATTCTTCTTGGTGTCAGATATAGGTTCTAGCATGGGTGTAAATAAGATTGCTGGCGATGTTTTATTTATAGGGGTGGGGAGTCTGGTTTAGTCCCGTGTCTTGTAAATATCTACTCCATCGGCCGTGAAAACGCGGTCCATAAATCCAGGAAATTTTCCTAATCCTTCAGTTCCATAAGCTTCTCGTTCTCGAGCACCAACATATACATAATCTACAGCGTACATATTGAGTAAGTTTTTGGCCTCTGCCACGTTGAGGGTTTGGTAAATGCGTTGAACCATCAGTTCGCGGTCATCAAAAAGTTCGTTAGATCCACGCCATTGAATTTCGTGTCCTGGCCAGCCTAACACTGTAGGGATGCCTGTACTGCCTGATATACGCCCGAATTGGCTGTAGTCTCGGCCAACGGCTTCTAGGACTGCCGAGTTTGAATCTGCTTCTTTTTTGAGAAACATTATTGCTTGGTATTCAGAGCCAGTTGGGCCTAGGTGGGTAAGACCGTCCAAAGTTCGATTGTTTCCAAACAGATTACTCTTGCTGGCCGCTGCCGCGGGTGGGTAGTAAGAGGAGCCCATTAGCAGAAAGACGAAAGCAATACCCCATGCGGTAGTTAACAAACGAGATGTTCCAGTCAATGATTCCCTATAATTTACCCAATAATACATGATGAACCCGGAGGCGATTGCCAGAATTATCCATGCCTGGTAATAGAGTTTGAAAACGGTATTCATTCGCTCGGACGCTCCTCCAAATGAGTCGTCGACGTAGAAAAGGTCCGGTCCCATGATAAGTAGTAATCCTGAGATCGAAAGCCCGAGGGCGAAGATTTTACCCGAAGAGCTGGTGCTCTTTTTGGTTAGCCAAAGGAGGGTGTAAACAGCTATGCTGATTATCAAAGCGAATGGCATGACATGAAATAGTTTGGTTGCCATTTCTCCGACGGTTCCTCCACGACCAGCCTGAAGGAATACCCAACCGGCGAATGGTCCGAAGCCGACAACCATCGATATCCAGAGAAGAGTGGCCCAGTCATTGTCGACCTTAGTCCGACAGAACTCACTGAGGATGAAAGGCACGATTACACATAGGAATAGACCCCAAAATATAAGAATGTGGAATGGACGAGACGATGCCATAATTACTGGTCCGATACCCGACACTTGGCTCGAGAAGTTCATCAAGTATGGCGATATCGAGAATAGTGCGACACCGAGAACTAGAAACAAGACTGGTAGTATCTCATACCCAATTGATCGTAGTAACGGCCCATGTTCAGCGTAAGATCTCAGTGCTGCTACACTTATGAAGATTGCGGCAAAGACAGGAAAATCCCACATGTTGGTGAATCCGAGACCTCCCAGTGCAAGTCCCAGAAAACCGACTTCTGTTATTGTCCTGATGCTGACACGTCGCCAGTTTATCATTTGAGATCGTAGATAGTTGTAGCAGGCAGCAAGAAATAGCAACACAAGGGGGATTGACATTACGTGAGGATGCATGTCACCCAGCATAAAGCTGAAGAAAGGGAACTCTGTGATGGTATAGTCTAAGGTATGTTCAGCGTCCTTCATTCCAATTACCCGACTGGCGCGCCACCACCACCAAAACTCATTGGGCCTCCAGCTCTGAGTCATCTCCGATTCTGGTTTTTCAAGCCCATCAATACCGACCCATTCGTAGAAACTTGCGGAACCAATGCCGTTAGCGTGTCCAAATTCCAGTACACCTTCTAGATTCGCAATGCTGGTGAGGAGAACAGCGGCCAAGATTCCAGCACCTATGGCTCGACGAAATCGGCGTGATTCCGCCCGCACCATGTTGTAAACCAAACCGAATGCACCAACCGCACTCATGGCGGGAATTACGGCCAACGCGAGGTTGAATGATATTTGGGAAGCGATACCAGTAAACTTTGCGATAGCACCATACATCCAATATCCAAAGTAGTAGTAGCTAATAGGCTCTCCTCGAAGCCAAGGGTCCTCTGGAGTTCCAATGTCCGTTTGTATGGACGCGTTTAAGTACATGAAGTCCATGGGCTGTTCAGTGTGATTGATGGCAGGGTCGTGGCTTCGGTAGATGAGCCAAAACACAACCACGACTAGATAGACGACTTCGCTTATTATTAGGGAATTTCGCTCAAACTCCCACAATCGCTGAAAGCCTTTCCGATGTTTCCAGAAAAAGACTGCCGATAGTGTGGCTAGTGAAAGGAACAATAAAGCAATCGTGGTGCCATTGCTGGGAACTAATCGAAGCACGCTTAAAATCCAAGAAAAGTAACAGATCAGCAAAATGCCTAGAGGTTTGCTGACACTGAATCCCCGGTCAGAGAGATTTGGGAAAAGATAATATGCTAGCGGGAATGCCGCGAGTCCGAACGCCTCTATACTGATGAGCCACAGTAGTATGTCGAACATTGGCTACGCAATTAGTGTTATCTGAACAGCTTATCACCACATGGAACGTATGGTGGACTATTGGAAATATCTAGGTGGCAGTTTTTGAGTTGAAGAGAGCTTCGACAAATTGACGAGGATGGAAAGTCCCAATATCATCCAAATTTTCGCCTGTACCGATAAACAGCACTGGTAGGTTCAAATCATGTGCTATAGCCAAGACTATTCCGCCTTTGGCTGTACCGTCCAACTTGGTCAAAAATACGCCATCGCAGCCCATTGCTTCTGAGAAGACCTTGGCTTGAAGCAAGCCGTTCTGGCCAGTTGTTGCCTCTAGTGTCAGCAATACACTTTGTACCACATCGTCGCGTTTTGAGAGGACACGACGAATCTTTTTGACCTCTTCCATTAGATTGGACTTAGTGTGTAGGCGACCAGCGGTGTCAATTATCACGATGTCGGCGTGTCGCGACCTTGCCGCCTCTAACGTGTCGAATGCCACAGCTCCTGGGTCGGCGCCGGACTGATGGGCAATCACGTCGACTTTGAGTCGATTACCCCAAGATTGAAGTTGTTCGATTGCCGCTGCTCTAAAAGTGTCGGCGGCGCCAAGTATAACTTTGTTGCCTTCGTCTGTATAAAGCCGAGCGAGCTTGGCTATACTCGTCGTTTTGCCGGCGCCGTTGACGCCCACGAATAATAATGCTGTGGGTTTTGTGTGTGCCCCTGACATTTTTATTGGGCGGTCGATGGTCAGTAATGTGACCATCTCGTTTTTTAGCACATCTATGGCATCATCCGGATGGGAGGGTTTATTTTGTCGGAGGCCTTCCTTGGTGCGCTCGATGAGCAATTCTGTAGTAGTTAGGCCGACGTCTGCTGCAATTAGCAGATCTTCAATCTCTGTCCATGGGATTTCGTTGATCGAGGATCGGTTTAATAGTGATGTGATGTGCCCGAACCAAGTCTGCCGGGTCTTTTCGGCAGCCCGTATTGTCTTTTCGCTGCGGCTTTTGTCCCGTAGGAGACTGAGCATGGCTATTCCAAACACGCTGCGGCTAGCATTTTTCTGATTTTAATTATGTGGGACAGGCTTCACCGGGACGCATAAAACTATTAGGCAAAAGGGAGATACTGGTACTACCGAATTCGCGGAGCATGAGATGCTCCGCTGGCGACTGGCTCATTTTGGTAAACATCGCCGTTGCGTATCTTGATGTTGAACCCACAGTCTGGGTTACTACAGACCCAAGCCTTGTAGTGAATCGGCGCGCCTTGACCGCCGAAATCTGACAACGGTAACAAATCCCCGTCCTGGCACTTACGACATTGAGGCCAAGTATCAGTCCCCACAGTTACCTCCTCGCGTTCCTCGATGGCCTATGATAGAAGCTGGGCAAGTATATCATGTGCATGTATTCGAACAAGTGATCTCCGTTGGTTTATATACGATTCATGTCCTTCGTTTCGAAGTTTGCAATAGCATCGTAAATTGCGCCGTTTGAGGAGAGAGTGCTTTTGATGAGGCTGACCGAATTTACTCGGAAATCGAAGTCAGATCCAGTCCAGTATTGATTCACTAGCCTGATTGCAGATCTGCATACATTTGAGCTAGCATCACCGCGCATCCTAGCTAAAGTTATGTGTGGTATAAATGGACGCCGCTCTTTAATGATTCCTAGACATGCAATATTTGTTCCAACACGCCGATGCATGTCTATTATGGGACTTAGATTGCCCTTGAAACCAACCGAAATTGTTCTTGGAAAACGTTCGTTGGGAAAGATGACGATTGGGCCTATTTTCAGATCAAAGGAAGCGGTTAACCGAATGACCCCGGAGACGGCTTTGATAATTTCCGGGATTTTATTAGCAGGCACATTGCCCATAAACTTTAATGTTAGGTGCAGACTATTTGAGCTGACTGGCCGGATGCTTTGAAGATTCTGGTGTCTCAATTGGCCTGTTACTTCAGTTAGGGTACTCTGCAGAGAGGCAGGTAGATCGATTGCAAGAAATGCTCGTATGGCCTCGTTCATACGCAGTTCATTCGGTATGCGTTATCTGCAATTTGAGCAGACGAGTTGCATTACCATAGGCAATCGCATCTCTTTTATCCTGTGCGAGCCCTGACGTTTCAAGCTGTCTAATCAGTCTACTAGCGTTAAGTACCGGGTAGTCGCTAGCAAAGAGTATTTGTTCAACTCCGATCAACGATGCGACGACCTGAAACACATCTTTGTCGTACAAGAAGGGTGACGCTGCGGTATCGAAATAGACGTTTTGAAGACTCTTACGTACTTCAGGCATTAGCGCGTAGAAGGGGAGTCCCCCGCCCCAATGGGCGCAAATTATGGTCGCGTTTGGAAACGCCTGTATGAATTGCCACAGCACTTCGGGGCGGACTGTTCCCTTGCCACCATAGGAATGGCCAACGGGTTCAGAACAATGAGTTGTTACCATGAGTTCGAGGCTATGAACTATTTCCATAAGGGGTTGCATAAATGTGCTGGAACCAAGGTCGAATTGCTGTGTGTCTGGATGCATCTCACCGATGCCGAGAAGTCCCGCGTCGGCGCAGCGCTCCACTTCATCGATGGCTATATCACCCCAGGACGGGTTTATACCAGCAAATCCTCTTAGGCGGGTTGGATATTTGGCGACTGAGTTGATGATGTAGTCGTTGGATGCCCGGGCTACACCGTGATCAGTCCATCCAAAGCCCATTATCACTGAGACATCCACGCCGTCTCTGTCCATTGCTTCGATTAGGTCTTCAGCAGTTGCAATTTTTGCCGTCGGATTTCTAAGGAGATCCGAGAATGTTGCATCTGTATTGATGAATTCGGATCTTAGGTTCTGGAATTCAGGAGGAAGGATGTGTGTATGGAAATCGACTATCATATCTTGAGATTTGGGTTAGGCTGCGGTCATACCGCCATCTATGACTAACTCGGCACCAGTTATGTAAGAGGATTCTTCTGAAGCGAGAAATAGTATGCCGCTTGCAATCTCTTCTGCTGTCCCAAGTCGATTCATTGGCACAGTTGCAATCTGCGTACTTAGACTGTCGGGACGAGCTTTCATAGATTGTTCTGTCATCGGTGTAATTGCGAATCCTGGGTGGATAGAATTGATCCTGATTCCATCGGCAGCGTGCTGAACAGCGACTGACTTAGTAAAAACTCGAATGGCCGATTTGGCGGCATGGTATGCTGTCGAGGTATAGCTTCCGACGATTCCGTAAATGGAAGATACATTGATGATAGAGCCACCTCCGGACATTCGCATCTCCGGTATGATGCGTTTAGTTCCTAGGAATGTGCCTTTTGCGTGCACTCCCATTTGTTCGTCCCAGGCTTCTACCGTGAGTTCGTCTAATTTCGATACTGAAGCAGTTCCCGCGTTGTTAACGAGGATGTCAATTTTGCCATACGTTGCTATCGTTTTGCGTACGGCCTTGTCCCAACTATCCTCGTTGGTAACGTCGTGGTGGAGGAACGCCGCATCTGCGCCGCTCTCACGTATCTGAAAAGCGGTGGTTTCACCCGGTCCTGTTAGTATATCTGTCAGAACAACTTTGGCACCTTCCCGCGCAAACATCCAACTCGCTGCACCGCCGAAACCCATGGTCTGGCCATTGATCCCCATCGCTGCACCCGTGATTAGAGCAACCTTTCCTTCAAGACGCATTAGTCGCTGCCGTACAGTTTAGCAAGTTACCTGTCAAAGTGAGGTTTTACCTGTAAGTGTAATTCTAGTTATGAAGGGGTAATGGTCTAATAGAATCGTACGTTTCCGAACTGTTGCAGGGAACGTCGAGACGTTGAACTGGCTTGTTTGCTCATTAGATTTTGTACAGTATTGTTCCTAAAATGATTTGATAAACGGAAAGTCCGTTGGAATAGGTTATGGAGGCACCTTGGCTCACTCGAGAAGTCCACTGGGTTAAATATCTGTCCGTCCCAAGTATAACCCATGTGGAAATGAACCCACGTATTTCCAACGAAACACTGCGGATATCTCCAGTGCAGGTATACTACTGTGGCGGGATATCCCTTGTGATTAGCGGACGGAGGGACGGAGAAGTGCTAAGTATCGAATTGATTAGGAACGAGCCGGATAGAGTGCGAGCGTCGTTGGCAAGGCGAGGCTATGAGGCTCCAATCGATCGCGTGTTGGAGATTGATGCTTGTCGTCGCAATGTTTTATCTCAAGCTGACCAACTGCGGGCCCGCCGTAACGAGGTAAGTCGTCAGATTGGTCAGTCGAAAGATCGGCCGTCAGAACTTATCATTCAGATGACGAACGTGGGAGATAAAATCAAGGAATTGGAGGTAGCGACACGCCGAGCAGAAGATGAGTTGAATATTTTGCTTCTCGATATGCCAAACCTGCCCGCTGACGATGTGCCGGATGGATTGGATGACGATGCCAATGTTGTCGAGCATACCGTCGGTGTTTTGCCCTCTTTTAACTTTGAACCACAACCGCACTGGGAGATCGGCGAGCGGCTGGGAATTATCGATTTTCAGAGGGGGGCCAAACTCTCTGGATCTCGTTTTTTTGTTTTAAAGAACAAGGGAGCCAGATTACAACGAGCTTTAATTTCATGGATGCTCGATTTACACACATCCGAACACGGGTACACTGAGTTTTACCTGCCATACTTGGTTTCCAGAGAAACAGCTACAATTAGCGGCCAACTTCCCAAATTTGATGACACGATGTATCACGACGAGGAAGATGATTTATGGTTGGTACCCACGGCAGAGATGCCGATTACGAGCTTGCATAAGGACGAAATCTTATCGCTGAGTGAGTTACCTCTAAATTACGTGGCGCATACACCGAGCTTCAGAAGAGAGAAAGCCGCTGCTGGCCGGGACACTCGTGGAATCAAGCGTGTTCATCAGTTTGAAAAGGTCGAAATGTATGTGTTCACCGAGCCTGAAAAATCAAATGATGATCTTAACAAGCTGCTTACAGATGCGGAAGATGTTTGTGCGCGGCTTGAGCTTCCGTATCGGGTTCTGCGACTTTGCGCGGGTGGTCTTGGGGTAGGATCGGCTAAGAGTTTCGATATTGAAATGTGGGCAGCGGGATGTGGGGAATGGCTGGAAGTTAGCTCCTGCTCCAACTGCCTAGAATTCCAGGCTAGGCGAGGAAATATACGTTACCGCCAGGAGGCGGAGATGCGACCAAGGTTTGTTCACACTCTCAATGGCTCAGGGCTGGCCCTGCCGAGGGTTGTTATAGCGATTCTCGAAAATAATCAGCAGGCGGACGGTTCTGTTTTAATACCTAAAGTACTTCAGCCGTATACTGGGTTTGACCGCATTGGCTAGTTTATCCTCAAAGAGAGTTCCTGCTAGGTTCAAATGCTGGTTAGTCTTGTTCTAGGACTATTCGGGCCTCTACTTCAGCAAGGGATGGAATGCCGCTGTAGCTTTCGGCTTCGACTGACATAGCTGCTGCGCAGCTAGCGAATCTTGCTGCGTTTACTGGGTCTCCTGATCGGTGATATTGAAATAGGTATGCAGTGGCGAAGACGTCGCCGGCACCCGTTTGATCAAACTCTTTGGCATCGAACGGTAATACTTCGTGCCATTGGCCAGAGAAGTGGACTCTGGAACCCCTACGACCGTTGGTAACAACAAGAACAGGAGTTAATTTTGCCCACTGGTCGAAAAGGGATGTGTCCTCGACATCTTCTGTGGACACGACAGCGGCATCGACTAGTGGTAGCACCTGGCTGCCATCCCAGTCGAGAGTTGTTACACGACCGGCCGCATCCCAACGTCTCAGCCATCCTTGCATGCACGCAACGACCGTTGAGTTAGGGAAGTGAGGCGCGATATCGTAGCTCACTTCACCGACTACTGGGCCAAGCAATACGAGAGGAGAGTTGGCCCACCGAGTCGGAATATCTGCAGCCGATATGGGGCTGCTGATCCCTTTAAGGATTTGGGTACGTGAGCCTTCTTGATAGATGTTACGAAAAGTGGTTGTTTCGGAGGCAGGTACTTTGTGGAATGGGATGTTCCGAAGGGGGGTGGGTGTTTCATGTTCCTCACCCATGCTTGTAACTATGGCTGGTGACAAGCCCATCTTTTGTGCCGTCAGAGCTCCGTAGGTAACCGTCCCTCCCCAACCAAACCCGTTGTTGACCAAATCGCGGGTAACGTGTCCGATGGCGAGAAATTCTGGGATCAATCCGACTCCCCTGCGCTACTCAGTTGCAGGTTCGACTATTATTTGTCGCCCATCCCCTATACCTATACTACGTGTGCTTACTCCGTTGTGGGTCGATAAAGCTACATGAATCGCACGTCGCTCGTTAGGTGGCATCGGTTCTAGCGTGAAAGGCTGACCAGTTTTGATCACACTGTTAGCGATTCGCTGGGCCATGTTGGCTAGAGATTGTTGCCGGCGTTCCTGATAGTCGGATATGTCGAGCAATAGGCCGGCTCGTTCACCAATTTGGTTGGAGACCAATAGCCTTAATAGGAACTGGAGCGCACGCAGTGTTTCACCGCGCTTTCCTATGAGCAGTCCCGCGTCTTCGCTGTCAATATTCAACAATGGACCGTTAATTTCTTCTACATTTGCCTGTTTGAGGACCACTGTTCCATCGACGCCCATACCCGAGATCAGGGTCTTTAGAGTCGCAGTTGCGAAGCGAATGACATCGGTCGGTTCGTCGAGTCGAGTGACCGTGACTTTAGCAGGTTCAACGCCGATGCCTAGTATGCCAGGTTTGCCTTTGCTAACGACGTTTACTTCTGCCTCCGCGAGTTCGACGTCGAGTTCCCTTAGACCCAGTTCT
>JASMAO010000005.1 GCA_030754315.1 SAR202 cluster bacterium | reverse complement strand
CTGCATCATCTCCTGGACAATCTCAGAATTTTCCCGCACCTTGGCACCCACTTCATTCAACCATTCTGAATCCTGTGGGAATTGCCATTGATCTCTGTCCAATACATCAATCATCTGACGTAGAGTGAGTTTGGCGTCACCAATCAATGCAACCTCAGTCGCCACATTTACTCCGATTTCCTCTGGGTTAAAATCTAACTGAATTATTCTCACATCTTCTCTGAATCGTGGAGGAAGTCCGAAGTGCAACATCCAATTCAGTCGAGCTCCTACTAACACAACCAGATCGGCATTTTGAAGCACGAATGAACGACCGGCAGCCGCGGATTGTGGGTGATCATCAGGGATAATACCTTTCGCCATAGGCATGGCGAGATAAGGTATCCCAGTTCTTTCAACAAACTCTCTCATCTCGCTGGCCGCATCAGCGTTATTCACGCCCTTGCCGAAAATAACCAGTGGCTGCTCAGCGGTTTTTAAAGCCTCGATTGCGGACTCAACATCAGCCGGATCCGATAAGGTTTTCCTAGGACTGAGCACCTTGGGAGCCCAAATTACTTTGTCTTCGTCCCAGCTATTTTGTATAACATCACCTGGGAGATCCAGATACGCCGGACCAGGAGTACCATGAGTCGCCTTTTTTATTGCCTCAGCAATATAGATCGGCAATCTGTACGGGTCTTCCACACGTTCAGCAAATTTCGAGTAGGGTCGCATAGCAGTCAGCTGATCAGTTTCCTGGAAGAATCCCTGCATGTGCCCAGATCTTTCATAAGATCCGCCAAGTAGTAACATTGGCCATCGATTTGACCATGCGTTCGCATAGGCGCCTACGGCATTCAGCACACCCGGTCCTGATACTGCAAGCGCGACTCCGATTCCCCCATTCCCACTCAGGTAGGACACTGCCTGCGCCGCATATGTGGCTGGCATCTCGTGGCGCATTCCGTGATAGGTCATACCTTCATTCATCATGGCACCGGCAATACCTCCAACTGGGATACCGACAACCCCAAATCCATGCTCCACGCCTTGCGTCTTCAGTGCCTTCGCGATAATTTGTTCTCCGGTGAGCTCGCCCATGATTCACACTCCTTCCTTAATTCTTAAAGTGAACTAATTTGAGCAGTACCTAGTTGCGTTTTTAACAGGGAGGATGGTACACGCTATTCGGATTTAATGCTCATTCAAGCAGAAATGCGATTGAAAGCCGGCCGAGGCGAGGGCAAATAAAAAAGGTTCGCCACTTTCCAGAAAATCAGGGATCAAAAACGGTCGCCATCTGATACAATTTTGTGCCTAGAATTACTTCTCGCCCCTATAGCTCAGGAGGATAGAGCACCGGTTTCCTAAACCGGAGGCACAGGTTCGAGTCCTGTTAGGGGTACCACTTTTTCTCAGGCGTGAATCCCGCTGTTTTTATGTCTTCGGCAATCGATTACTGGCGTCGAATTTGGGGTTTGACAGCAATTTTGACAGCAGCCCAGTTAAATTCAACCTCCTAATAACGTGTCAAGCCTTGCAATACCTTCTTCCTGAAGGCCGGGCATGGAATGGGAGTAAGTGTCCATGGTGATGCCTATGTTGGAATGTCCCAGCAATTCTTGAACCATTTTGTGCGAAATATTCAGTGATAAAAGCAAGCTCGCTGTAGAGTGCCGTAAGTCATGGAACCTGATTCTTTTAACTTGAGCCCGGCGTAGTAGGGCAGGGAAGAGTCGTCCAGAAAGGTGCGACGGATTGAGATGGCTTCCTACCGAATTAGTGAATACGAGATTACGTTGGTTTCTCCAAGCAGAACCTGCCAAAAGCTGTTCCTCAATCTGGACAATCTTCCGTTTCCTGAGCGAGTCGACTGCAAGTTTGGTTAAGGATAAAACTCTTCGACCTTTAGCCGTTTTAGGAGGGGCGAGAGTGTTATCAGTCAGTAAAGCGACCTCTACCCTCAACTTATGGTTATCAAGGTCTATGTTGTTCCACGATAGCCCGAGCAATTCTCCTTTTCTGAGCCCGGAAGTGAGTGCCAATATGTAAAGGGATTCCAATCGGTCTCCCTGGGCGGCAGAAAGTACCTTTCTAGCCTCAACCGGAGTAAGAAATAGCATTTCCCTAAAAGCTCTTTTAGGTGGGGTCACCAGGCCGGCCACATTCCTGAACACTAACCCTCTTCGCATCGCTTGTTCCAATGCTGTGTGAATCCTTGCGTGTATGTGCCTCACTGTTGTTGGGGACAACCCTGACTCCAGTTTCTTGGTGTAAAGCTTTTCCAAATGGCGTGGCTGTAACTTAGAAAGTTTTATTCTTCCTATCTCGGGTATGGTGTGGATATGAATTAACTCCACATACCTGGCAAAGGTGGTTGACCTGAGAGAGTTGCGGCGAGACTCCAGCCATTCAACCAGAAAGTCTCCCATGGTCTGCCGACTGGTATTCGACTCCAGTCCTCTTTGCTGCTCACTGAGGAGGACTTGTAGCTTCTTATGCGCCTCTGCCCTTGTCTTGGCGTATCGAGATATCCTTTTCCCGTTATCTGCAGTGATGGCTGCTACCCACCTGCTGTCCTTTCGCTGCCAGATACTTCCTTCAGAATTACCCTTTCTTTTCTTTGCCATCGGAATCAATACTCCTGTAAATTACAAAAGAGCCAAAGCCCGGCTTACGCTGGGACGTCGGTTCAGCAGTTGCCGCTGCTTTGCCGATTGAGGCTCACGACCTGAGGGCACCCTCTTACGGGGGTGCTCTCTTTAGTTAATATCTATTTGTTCCCTCCTTCTCCTGGTCAAAGTGATTCAATACTATGCTGATACTGTCCTGACGTAAGTTGGCGATATGCATTGACGCTATCCCTCTGAAAGTTATCCAGGTTACTTTCCTGATATTGCCATTCTGATTCCCAGCCACTTCTGTTCATACAAAACTTATTCCACTCTTTGAGCTGTTTTCTTCGGTCAAGCGGCTTCTCTGTGTGGACTACATATTTTGCGTGGAATAGTGCAAGTGTTTGGGATTTGAGGGTTTGTCTGCGTTGGGTTTTAAAGAAATCCTTGCGAGCTTGCGAGTAGACTTGAGCTACCTGATTAGGAGACATCGTAGGGTCAATATCCAAGTGAACCCTGTTAGCTAAAGGTTGCTTTGAGTTTATGTGGACCTCGACCCTTATAGCTTCTATTACAGGCACCTGACCCGAGAGAACAAAGGCCACCGCCTCCTGTGGCTCCCAGCCCAGTTCAAGTGAGAGTTCATCCGATAGCAAACGGAGCTTGTCTAACACCCCCCCAACCCTTACGGGAACTCGTTTTATCTCTTCTACATCCTCCGACCAGTAGGAGATGAAGTAACCTTTAGAACTCTGAGCGAAGCTTACCTCCTTAAACGGAGGTTCCACCCGCACATTGCCATCTTTTGCTAAGGTGACCCTCTGTTCATTTTCCAGCGGCAATCCGTGGAGAAACCTTGTTGGTTTTCCCTCAGCTTTTGCATTCTTCTTAATCCAAGATTCAATCCTCTTAGGGGACATGAACTTTCCATTCAGAAAGGAGTTTCGATATTCGGACACTGCAGCTTTCTCTCCTGCAATCAAAGCTAATATCCCAGATACTGCGAATGCCCTGTTTTCCTCATTTAATTCCACAGCGCTAATGGCGTCTTTCGAAGCCAAGTTGGATTTATTGCCGGGCACACTGAAAGATTCCTTCAGCTCAAGAACAACGTCTTCAATCGATTGGAGTCCCAACTGGGCATCTTGCAGCAATTCCCGTTTCTCAAGATAGTTCTTTATGGCCGGCGAAAGTGGCGCACCATAAAGTACCTCGATTTCCTTGAGTATCTGTGCCTCACCAGAAGGGTCCATTACACTTTGTTTATCCTATCAGTTTACTAACTTAACTATCGATAGTTTATATTTGTCATGATACACCAAAGACCTCTTCTTTTCATACCTGTTCGTAAAGGGAGCGCAATGACAAACTCGGTAAACAAGTTGCTTCTAACAGTGCCCGAGGTAATGGAAATGCTAGGCATCGGTCGTACATATACCTACTCCCTAATCAAAAAGGGAGACTTGGAGTCAGTAAAAGTAGGTAAATGCCGCAGGATTCCTACGACTTCCGTTGAGCGTTTTATAGAAAACCTCCGTAACCAAGTGGACAATCAAGCCTGTGAACTCAACGATTAAGTCTGAAGCACGAGTTGCCTTAGACCGTGGTTGGTCCGTCATACCTGTTACTCAGGGAACTAAGAAGCCTGCAACCAAATGGAAGGACTTTCAAGAACTCTTACCCACGGAAGAACAATTAGAGAGATGGGCAATTGACTATCCAGATGCCAACATTGCCTTTGTAACGGGCCCGATGTCAGGCATTGGAGTGCTCGATATAGACCCCGCAGCTGGTGGTGACAAATCCATGGATAGGCTTGTTTCGTCATTCGGTAATTTGCCTGAGACCCCAGCCGTCCTCACTGGAGGTGGAGGGTACCACTATTACTTTAAATACCCTCCGGGAGGGCTCAGGAACAGTGCAGGAAAACTCGGGGATGGCATCGATATTCGAGGCGACGGGGGATATGTAATCGCTCCACCATCCATACATACAAGCGGCAAACCTTACAGATGGGCAGAGGGTAGAAATCCTGACGATGTACCTCTTGCACCCATGCCTGACTGGTTGGTCACCAAGTTATGTGAACCTGAAGTCTCTCCGGAAACCAAAGAGTTAAAAAAACAAATTCAGAAGGGACTCAGGCATAAAACACTTTTATCGCAGGCAGGATTAATGCATTCCAAAGGATTGGGTTCGAATGCAATCCGAGCTGCCCTACTCGCAGAAAACAAGGAAGTATGTGACCCGCCGCTCTCAGAAAAAGAGGTACTGGAACTTGTTCAGGACATTACTCAAAGGTATAAACCGGGGAAGTTGCTGCAAGTAGAAGATGCCAACCCTCTAAATTTCATTCCCCCGAAGGAATGGTTAGGTACACCAGAAAAACCTGTTGAATGGCTCGTTGACAACATCTTGCCAAAAGGGTCATTAACCATGCTTTCCGCCCCACCGAAAGTGGGTAAGTCCACATTTGCAAGACAGATGGCTATGGCTGTGGCAACCGGAACCCCATTCCTTGGTAAGAATGTGACACAGGGGGAGGTATTGCTCCTTGCAATTGAAGAACCTGAAAATAACGTGCGTGGAGCGTTCAGAAGGCTCGGTATAAAGGACGATACCGCATTACATATACATTTTGGAAGAATTGGTCCTCATGTTACGGACCAATTAAGAGAGGTAGTTCTTAAGAAAGAACCGTCTTTGGTGATTATCGATACTGTTGGACGCATACGTCCCGATAAACTTGAAACCAATGACTACACTTCCACTGAAGCCTGGCTTGAGCCTTTCCTCTATCTCGCCCATGAGACGGCAACCACGGTTTGTTTGATTTATCACACAACCAAGTCCGGGCGTTCGTTAACGGGTCACGATGCTTTATTCGCCATAATGGGCAGTGTTGGTATATCGGCCACCATTGACCACCTCATCGGCCTTACACGTAAGCCGGACGGCAGCCGCACAGTCTTCACGGTTGGTCGGTATGGCGAAACGCCTGAAACTGTACTGGCATTTGAACCAGGCACCGAACGGCTTACAGCACTGGGCACAGCAAAAACTGTGGCTATGTCTAAGATGCAGTCAGACATACTGGAGTTGCTGCAGGAAGGCAGTAAGACGACAAAAGAGATAAAGGACGAAATCATAGGGAGAGGCGAAACGATAAGCAAGGCGCTCAAATCGCTCTATGAAGACGGCTTCATAGACAGAACTGGTTCAGGAAGTCGTAACGAACCTTACACATACAGTTTGAGAGATTCGGGAATCGTAAAACAGGCTGATTCAGGCATGGATTCTTTGAGAAGGGGATTCGATTCCCTAATTCCCGCTACTACAGGGGAATCTGGGAATCAAATAGGTAGCGGGCGAAGACTCATCACTTTATGAATGTCTCTGCCCTCCTTACAGAAGTCGAAACTCTAGGTGGCACAGTTGGAATAGACCAGGACAACCTGGTTCTCAATATACCCGAAGAATTCCCCGACACAATCATTGAAACTCTGCGTGAACAAAAGCCGGAGATTATCGCTTATCTCTCCTCATTAAAAGAATTAGCTGAAATAGAACGAAGAGTTTCTAATGAGGGTTACGTATTGTTGAAATCAGCTGTCCTCGACGACTTCATAGCCTTCCACCGTGATGACGTTGACCCCTCGACGATACCAGAAGGTTTCGTTCCTTATTCTGAGGTGGAGCTGATGCAACTATTTAAGGAAGAAGGTCCGTCTTTATCTTCCCATTCTCTTCAACGTATTCATACGGCTAAGAAGCTCGGTGCGGTCGTCAAATCGACGAGACCTCGGAAAGATGGTGGGGATGTGGATGTGCAGAGAAGGGGTATGGCTTAGCCTTTCTTACAGATACTAGGGCTTAGCCGTGACAGGTTGCTGAGGCAAAAAGGTGTCGTAATTTCCTGTTTGATATCTATATCGCAAGGGTTATTACGGCCACCGTGGCTTGCGGGGGCCAAACAGGCTGTCCGGGACATTAAGTGATAGTAAAATCACTGCACCCATAGCTCTTGCAGTTTGTGGAGTCCCACTGTGAGAAAGCATTCACCAAGAAGCTCTCTGATCTGTGCCCGTTGGCGGAGATGTGAGCCTTACAACGTTATTTCCGTCTGCGCCCATAATGAAGATCGCACTGTACCCATCCCTTTTTGAATCAAAGAGAATTTGAGAACCGTCTGGAGACCATGCTGGACCTCGATCGTGAGTTGAGGGGCTATCAGTCACGTTTGTCAGATTGGCACCATCGACGTCTATGGTATAGATGTCAAAATGTGCACCCGAGTCCCGGGACTCGAACGCGAATCTCTGCCCGTTAGGTGACCAGGATGGACTAGAGAGTTGAACATTAGGGTCTGAGAAATCCGTAATTGCCCTTTGGTTTGACCCGTCCGCATCCATTACGTATATCTCCCGTTGATCTCCCCTATTCGACCAGAAAGCAATCTCACTCCCGTCTGGTGACCAAACGGGATCGCCCTCATCCCCTGCCGATCCAATCGTCAAATTGATTTTGCCCTGTCCATCCGCATCCATCACATAGATGTCAAGAACATCGTTTATTCGGTCTGACGTGAAAACGATTTTTGTCCCATCCGGAGACCAACGCGGCTGCGAATCGCTGGTAGGGTGAGTGGTGAGTCTAACCACGTTCGATCCATCGACGTCCATCACGGCTATGTCATTACCTATCACAGGTGTAGGTCCGACCGCGATAGCGAATCTACAGGAGTTGAATACGATTTTTGAACCATCTGGTGAAATATCCGGATTTGTGTCTGCATTGCATGGTCCTCCGTACTCTCCGGACGTTAATCTAGTCTGGTTTGAGCCGTCAGAATCCATGATGTAGATTGCCCAACTTCTGCCAGGTTGAGCTTCACGGTTCGAACTAAAAACTATCTTTGTTGAACCTGCAGCAACAGGCGTTGGCGTAGGTGTAGGCGTAGGAGTAGCGGTGGGCGTCGGCGTAGGTGTTGGCGATGTCACTGTAGTGAATGTACTCATAAATGCTGCGGCTAGCGAGTTCCCTGCTATGTCCTCAACCCCTGTAGTGACATGTACTACGTAGGTCGTATTGGACCCCAGCGGCCCTGCAGGGTGGAACTGATAGAAGTCAGAAGCAGGATTCACGCTAATGGCCGCCACATTGTTCCCGGCTGTATCAGTAACGTATATATTTCCACTGTATGTGTCTCTGTTCATCGTTTTGCTAAAAGTTAGCTGAATCCACTCTAAGTCCTGTGACACGTTTGTTGCACCATCAGCGGGAATAACACTGGTGACAGTAGGTGATGTGGTCGTTGGCGTAGGAGTGATAGTCGGTGTTAGCGTGGGTGTGATAGTCGGCGTTGGCGTAGGGGTAATAGTTGGCGTTGGAGTAGGAGTAGGCGATGGAGTAGGCGTCGGGGTTGGAGTAGGCGTGGCTACATTCAGAGATAAGGCATAATATCCGCTCCTGTACTGGCCGCTACGACTGTATGCTGGAACGGTCGTTCGAATCGTGTAAATGCCGCCGGATTGTAACGTCCA
This sequence comes from SAR202 cluster bacterium, assembly GCA_030754315.1. GTDB lineage: Bacteria > Chloroflexota > Dehalococcoidia > Lucifugimonadales > JASMAO01 > JASMAO01. The sequence continues at coordinate 13,675 of JASMAO010000005.1, read as the reverse complement.
TGGGCTAATCAGAGCATCTGGCCCCATCGTCCCAATGGCGTCGTCATTTTCAGCCTCCACTTCACCAGAGGGGTCAATCAAGAATAGTTGAGAGTTGATAACATTACCCCCCGGCTGAAACCCCTGTTCTACCATCCACTCCTCAGGAGATGCACTCATGGCAATCGTTACTGTTTGCCCGGCGAAACCGTAGAAGGACCACTCATCCATCCCACCTTCCATCTCTATACGTCCCCAAGCCGAGGCTGAAGGGGACTCGCTACCTGCGGAGAAAAGAACACCTCCCCCTAGGTTTTGGACAGGCGTTGCCGTGGGTGACGGTGTCGGTGTTGGCGTAGGTGTGATAGTTGGTGTTGGCGTAGGCGTGGGTGTCCTCGTAGGAGTTGGTGTAGGGGTCACAAGTGATGGTGCAGCGAAGAAATCAGTCACATCTTCATCACCAATCCACCAGTTCAGAGTGAGGTTTCCGCTGTCATCTATTTTAATTGGGTCAATGAGGCCATATCTATCACCCTGTTTGAACGGCAACAGGCCTGAATAGCAGGAAGACCCTCTTGTCCCAAACATAACCGCATGGAAATCCTGGTACTGAATTGAGGAATTGTTATATGTCTGAGCAGGTATGCCGCTGTAATCAATGATTTCTATTCCTGTGTACCCCTGGTAATCGTCTGCGCACAGTGATGGTGCGGTTTTGACGTTACCGAAATAGAGCGGAGGGTTTGGATATCCCGATGACTTACCGTAGAAATAACCTCTCTGTCCGGACAATGAGGCAATGGAGTAAAACTGGACAAAGTCTCCAATCTGAAAAACATTATTCGGGGATGCTGTGCTCGTGCCCCACCTCAGTCCTGATGAATAACCAATGGACCCGACCGGTGTAGGTGTAAGGGTAGGAGTAGGTATAGGGGTAGGAGTGGGTGTAAGGGTAGGAGTCGGTGTCGGGATAGGTATCGGAGTGGGTGTCGGAGTAAGAGTGCGGGTAGGCGTAGGCGTAATCGTAGGTGTGCTGGTAGGCGTTCTGGTTCCTGTAGGTGTCGGCGTAGGGCTAAGAGTTGCCGTAGGTGTAGGAGTGATTGTAGGTGTTGCTGTAGGAGTGGGTGATGGTGTCGGTGTTGGGACCAAGGTAGCGGTGGGGGATGGAGTTGGGGTAGCGGTTGCCATTGCTGCCACAGCCACCGTGCCTGCACTTATTTCGATAGTGTAACTTCCTATACCTGACAAAGAACTTACTCGTATTGTGTAGCTTCCAGTTCCCTGTAAGGTGTACCCGGAAACTACAGCGTCACCTGAACCTCCCTTATCTCCTGTTGTTATCGCCGTTGTTCCGCTGGGGTCAATCAATTCGAAATGAGCATCTATATTACTGGTGCCTGAGGGCCTTACCGAAATAGTTACCGAGGTTCCCGCACCGGCAGAGAAATTCCAATCATCAGAGTCACCCACGTAATCAATTGCGCCCTGGGCAGGTTCATTGTTATCTAGCCTGCCTCCGCCGATATCCTTGGAACGGTCCGGCGTCGGGGTCGGGGTTACTGTTGGCGTTGGCGTTGGAGTAAATGCAGCGAGCACATTGAATGCTCCACTTATTGCCTCCCTGTTGTAAGGGTTACTTGAAACGGTCGATAGCATCCTGAACTCATATTCACCAGTCTGTTTCGGAGCCGTGAAATCTATAGAACCAGAGCCGTCTGCACCAATCTTCTGATATCCCTTGAATGTACTATCCGAATCCTCAGGTCGGAACATTCCGATCCAGCCATCCTTCTTCCCAGCCATGCCTGCGTAAGTAACGGTTATTTTTTCGCCTACCCTGAAAGTCTTTCCACTGACTTTTAATGAGGGCTCAGAGCTTACCGATTCCCTGGTTGGCACCGGAATGGCCGTTGGTAACGGAACTGACGTGGGTGTCGGGATAGATGTAGATGTAGGTTTAGGGAGAGGAACCGGAATTACTGGAACAGGCGTAGGTTTAGGTTTAGGTGTTGCTGTCGGGATAGCCGTAGAGGTTGGGGTATCGGGTACTATTTTGGCGATATCAGGTACGGCAGTGGCTGATGCAGTAACAGTAGCCGTTGAAGTGACAACGGGTATCTGTGTTGCAGTTGGCGGGACTGCGATTTCTGTAGCTTGGAGAGTAACAGTCTCATCATATCTAATGCCAACTGCGAATATTGAAAATCCTGGAGTTTCTGCTGAGAATCGCTCATATAACTCGTCTTCCGCCCCGACCATAGAACCCAAATAACTGGTCGTGAGCTCATTCCAGTCTCCATCATGTCGGAACAGCGCCACATTCTCGAGAGATATGGATTCACCTTCCAGCCATTGTTTTTTAACCTGAAACTCAATAGTGCCTGGAAGAGCTTTAGTATCACCTGCCCCTTCTACGGTTATATCCATAGAACGGACAAATAAGGCAACGCTTGGCGGTGAAGGCGCTGCACTTATTGGAATCTGCTGGATAACTACCTCGGAATCAGGTGGAAGACTCGAAGCCTTTATATCTAGTCGAGATATGTTCACGAGGCTTGCCACATCTTTCATGGGGATCGTCGCCTGGTGGGTACCATTTGCATTCACCAAGATAGGTACCTTCTCCAGTGAGGAAGGTCCAGCAACCACTGTTGGAACAACCACCTGGGGAGGTGCACTTTCGACTACAGCTTCAGTCTGTATTCCCAGAATGCCCCTTGCCTGCTCCAACACCCTCGATGAGTTGATAGCGAAGAAGATTATGGCAGCGATAAGTCCCATCACACCGACAGCCTTTGCCCAGATGGAAGGTTTGAGTATTACCTCAACAGCACCGCCCAATCCCTGCTGTTCTTGTTGAGGGGGGGCGCTGATTCTGCCTATCTCATTAAGATTGTTCACCTGCTCAAGGGACACCTGATGGCGCTGCTGGTCTATGTCAGCTCGCTCCTGTAGCGTTAATCCCCAGCTAATGGAATAGTCCTGTATTCGTAGCCCGAAGGCTCCAAGGGTTCCAGTTATCTCACGCTGTATGGATTCTCCGATCTCTCTCAACAGAGGTCTGTTGCCCCTCAATTCCTCAAACGTGTGCTGGTTGAGGTCGAGTCCCAAAACCTTGGCGTGTAGGTCGTCTCTAATTTCCGATGCGATGTCATAACGGTTGAGTACGTCTTTACCCCTGAGTAACAGGAGTGTGTTTTCTGCAAGCTCTTCCTCTACCTCTAACCAGAGGTTGATACGGGCGGGTATGACCTGGTTATCACTTGTTAGGACGGGCAATCCAAAGGCAAAGCTTCTGTGTCCGGTGGCTGCGGTATCGTCATCGCCCAGCCAGAAGACGATATTAAAGCGAGTCTTGGTTGCCTTGTATACCTCGATATTGGGGCCGAGGCCTACCAGTGACATCAAGGACTCGCCAAAGCTTCTGGTAGGTTTCCTCTGCTCAGAGAAGACGTCTTCTATTTCACCGTTCTTCCTGACGATTACTACTTCATCCGCACCAGCCTGCACATCACGGGTGAATCCCTGTCTGTCATCTTTACCTATTTCACCTACTACGGTGTAGCGACCCTGCCTTCTCCAGTTACGACCAGTGGGCTCAGGCTCGTCGGGTTCTGCATGAGACTGCTGTCCCATTGAAGCTGCTCCCCTGGCAGCCCTTGCAGGGGCCTCTGAGAGCGCTCCTAGCGCAGACGCAACTTCCTGGGCATTTTGGAACCTGTTCTCCGGTTCCTTCTCCATGCACTTCCTGACGATTGCTGTCAGATTTGGGGGTATATGGACAGATGAAGGAAAATCAGGTGTTGGGTCGTTAAGGTGCATCTGAGGAAGCTGCATCGCAGTGCCCTGGTAGGGCGGATGCCCTGCCAGCATTTCATACAGCATCACGCCTACGGAATAGATGTCCGACCTTATGTCCGGGGATTCATCTCCCCGGCACTGTTCCGGTGACATGTATAGCGGGGTACCAACCGCACTTACAGAAGAAAGGTCGGTTGCCCTTGCTATGCCAAAGTCAGTTATCTTCGGAGAACCGTCCGGGGCAAGAAGGATATTGTGAGGTTTCATGTCCCTGTGAACAAAACCCATGGAATGTGCGTAGGCGAGACCATCACAAATTTGTATGGCTATCTCCACAGCCCTGGCGGTGGGCATTGCACCGCCTCTCTGAAGCTCCTTGTCCAGGCTGTTAGGGACGTACTCCATGATGATGGATGCGTAGTCGCCCTCAATCTTGAAGTCATATACGGTTGCAATATTCTGGTGTGAGAGGCCTGCCGCAAGCTGTGCTTCCGACATGAGGCCCTCAACGTATTCTGGTTGTGAGGACACGAGCTGGTTCATAACCTTGACAGCAACTGTCCGGTCGAGGAGCGTGTCATGCCCAAGGTAGACAGTAGCCTGTCCGCCTGCCCCTATGCGTTCCCTCAGTTCATATCGGTCAATACGTTCCAGCATTGAGCGCTAGTTTAACGGTTACCGCTCATAGGGGAGAAGCCAGACAAACTGTGAGGGGATTGTGTAGAGGGGGGATAGGGCTTAGGGATTGCTATTAATCAAGCGGCTATACCTGTGACAGATTGGTTGGAGAAAAAGGAAGAATACAACGACGCATGTTTTCAGGTTTTGGTCCGACAAATGGTCCGCTTACCTTTTGCAATAACTGTTAGTTATGGGCGAGTTTTAGGTCCCCATTAGTCTCATCATAGTAGGTTATGTATACGGTTCCAGAGTCATCCAGGGCTATGTCGGTATACTTTCCAACATGGTCTCCTGTGTTTTCTATGGTTAATGGGAACCAAGACCAGCCCCCGGATGACCCTACACTTGCGATTTGACCGTAGGGCGCATGGGCATACTTGAGAGCCTGGTGAGTTTCGTCGTAATAGGCTGCGTGCAGATCGTCATTGGATCCGATTTCCAGGCTCACATGAGTTCCAACCATATTCCCGATTCCACCGTCGACCTGCTGTGATTGCCAGTCCCATGTTCCAAGGTTTTGGTCCCAAGCTGCCCAGGAGTGTTCGAGGTCGTGATCCTCTCCCGCGACATAAACAACGTGAGGATTCCCACTTGAGTCTAGGGCGATGGACGAATATTCGCCGGAAGATCCTACCACTGGTGCAATTGCTGTATCTACGGACCAGGCCCACCCATCCGTAACGGGTATTCCGTATCCGTGTTTTAAGGTTCCTTGAGTCGAGTAATAAGCGATATGGAGATTGTCACTGTTATCAATCGCCAGGCTGGCATACTGTCCAACACCGCCGCCATCTACCGTCTCTATATGCCATATGTAGTTCGAAAACTGAAACTCCCCCCATGCGTGTTTGAGGGAATTATTAGTAACATCGTGATAGGCGATGTGTGGGGCTCCGTTAGAGTCAACCACGATGCTTGTGTGCTGACCGACATCATCTGACCCCATATCGACCCCCCAGTATTGCCATCCCTCGACAGGGTCCATGCTTTCGGAGAATCCGAGATCGCCGGTTCCCGGATCGCTCGTATAGTAGGAAACATGCTTCTTTCCGTCTTCCAATACAGATATATCTGCGTAACGACCAAAATCTTCGTATGCGCCCGGAGTCTCCGGCGCTGTATGAAGTCCGGTGGTTGTGTCGTACTTTTTATACTTGAGTTCCTCTGAATCTGAATTGAAGTAGACAATATGCAGGGTGCTTTCCCCACTGTTAGAAAGCTGATAGTCCATGCCGCTGTACTGACCGACGTCTTCAGAGCTTTCAATCGTTTCGATCACCCAGTTACTTGCTATCTCCGACGGTGTTTCTTCGGGAGGCGAAGTTGGTGACGAACCAGATGAGGGTTGACCTGAAGGGAATGCAGCGGCTATTCCAATTCCAGACGTCGAAGGCTGGCCGCTTCCTGTTGGGGTGGTGGTCGGGCCGGGCAATACGGAAGCTATTCCGATGCCCGATGTTGATGGAAGGCCCGTTGGTGACGGCCCGCTGGGTTGGGCCTCCCCTATTGATATGAGAGGCACCTGGTATAGAGGAGGGGTATTGTTAAACCAAACTGTGTTGTAAGCTCTTGGCTCGTCATCATTTCTCACAAATGCATCCAAATCTCCGTCAAGATCTAGATCTCCCAGGGATATGTGGGTGCTATGTCCATCTCCCACATACACCGAACTGTCTGTAAAAGATCCGAACCCGTCATTAATAAAAATTCTGTTGAAATTGTCAGCAGGTTCGTGCGGAAATGGAGGAATCTGGTACCCTGGTGAGAAACCAGTATTGCCGCCCACTGTGAGAGAAAACATCTCAGGATCGTAACCAGAAAAGACAGCGTCTATATCTCCATCTCCGTCCAGATCACCCAGAGCGGCATCGCTAACCGGAAACTCATGAATCAGCTGATCGTTGAAAGAAAATGACCCGAATCCGTCGTTGATCAATAATAGGGCACCGCCAGAACCGGCGACCAGGGCATCTACGTCACCATCACCATCCATATCACCCAGTTCAACATCTTCGAATGTCACTATTGTGTGACCTACACTTAGTTGCCCAGGGCTCGGACGCCTTGAGTTACTGAGTGGAAGATTCTGTATGACTTGGTTTTCAGGATTAAACTCCAGTGTAGAATCTGGCACAGACGAATCGTTCAAGCTCACTCGAAATTCATTAATGCGCTCGCCGTAACCGTGAACAGAGAAGCTGTTGTTCGAATAATCGACCGTATTTATTGTGACCATATCCAGATCGTCGTCTCCGTCTAGGTCGCCGATTTCGATATCCATAGTCCCGTCGCAACACCCTCCCTGTTTACTCGTTATAGCTCCTGGAGGAACCATATTGAATGCGGTTGTGCTTCCTTTGAAGTCCACCTCAGCCTCATTTACTGGATTACCAGAAACCAGGTAAGGTGTGTTCAACCATACCCAGGGTAGTTCGAATAAATCCCATTCGACAGGTAGGGAATAGTGGCCATTGAATTGATAACAGTAGGGTAGTTCGTGACAACGTTTTTTCCAGTTCCATCCAACCACCGGGTCGAGATCTCCGTCACCGTCCATATCCCGTAGTTCCAAACTGTCGGGGTCTGTAATGATGCCGCTATACATGCCTCGACGATCACCAACGTTATGTTCAGAGAAACTCCCGCGGTGACCTAAGTTCCCATCGCAGCGGCTGACGCCGCACCATTGTGGGTCACCTTCAGGAAGGTATGCTGCTAAAACTTGCATGCCAGCGTGTCCCCCCATCAAGCCTCGGAGTACATGAACGCTATGTAGACCGTGTGTATCGTCATTGATCAGCACATCGGAAATACCGTCACCGTTCAGATCTCCCACAGCCATGCCTTTAGAGGGGTTCTCCCTGATTAATACTGTGTCATTAAAGAATCCAAAACCATCATTAATTCTTACCAGGCCTCCAGGGCCACCCCACCAGTTTGCAAGAAAAGCGTCGAGGTCACCGTCTGCATCTGCATCTGCAAGGATCAGCGCACTAGGTTTAGCATCGGATCCTCCAGACCCAAGCTCCTGTCCGCTATCTGTGAACACTACTGAGTGTCCTTCCGTATCTGTGACGAACCGCCATGTATATGCTTTATCTGAAATGGTGTCGAACCAGGAAAGGGCGGTTCCAGCGAAATCTTTAATATTATGAGATAGGGTGACCGTAACCATCTCGCCAGCAATGAAATCCAGGTCAGGTGTGAAAACAACTCTCCCGGTATTTGATCCTGATGAAAATATAAACATCCCGCTGGCGGGGCCTGAAACGGCTCCACTTACCGTAAACGTACCTGCATTTATTGTGGTTTGATCAATTGGCTTATTGAAATCTACTATGATTCTTGAATCGACCGGAGAACCTACTTCTTTATGTTCTGGGGTAACAGATTCAGCAGAAAAAGGCAGCAGGGATTTCGGGTCAACAGTTTTTGGCTGGGAGTCACTTTTAGGCTTTGTTTTATTCTCTGATTCTGATTTAACTGAAGTTGGTTCTGTCTGTTTCTTTACTTCTTCGGCTTTTCCCGAGGTTTTCTCCACGGTCTTTTTGATGGGTGTTTCCGATTTTGTCTCCCTTGTTCCAGATCCCATCCCAACGAGTGATCCACAGCCAACAAAACAGAAGTACACTACCATGGTTGCAAGCAGAACTACAGTTAACCTAGCCATGGACAAACAGTAGACCGAAACAGTCAACAAGACAAGCTTTCATTCGTGGTTGGTAGTCGTGGGGTAAGCCTTACGAATTGCTCTTCAACAGGCGGCTATACCCGTGACAGACCCTTGTGCTAAAAAGGGGTAATAGCCATGTTTAGGAGCGACCAGATGCCTATAAAAAACAGAAAGTACATGACGCCTGACCCGACCTCTCTGCCTGAAGGACAGAGGAGGGCAGTCAGGGCACTGATATCAGGTGAACGAGCACGAACATATCCGGAGGCAGCGAATATTACTACGCAAACCTGGATTTCTTCCCAGAAGCACTGTGCAAAGTATAGTGCCTCAGAAGGATGGTTCCGTCCTTTCTGCAGCTACTAGAGAAGAAGGTAATTTTGATCAGGTTGTCACGGGGGAAGCTATTTCACAAATGGTTGCAAAGGCGAAAGAGATCTTTCCAATTCTTAATGACGCACAGTTCGTTTCGGCCTCTGCCGGTGTTAGGCCGGGTACACCTGACGGAATGCCGATTCTTGGGCCTCTACCAGGATGGTCTGGTGTTAGTATCGCATCGGGCCATGATCGTGTCGGAATAATGTGTAGCCCGCGTACTGCAGAGTTAATGGCGGACTTTGTCGCAAATGGTGATTGCTCCCGTCTAGCACCTTTCACCATTGAGAGGTTTGGGTTCTGATATTTATGTAGAGGCCGCCATTCTTAGGTACAAACCCTGTTGCTCCTGAGATATATTACTCAAACGAACGACTTTACCTTCGCTTCTATCTCTGCCATCAATGTTACAGGCTCTTGAGGCACAAGATAGTGATCATAATTAGGGAAGCCTCTGGCGACTCATTAGAGTAGTGGTTTGCGGTGGTTTCTATACGATCTTAGAATGGACCGTCGGAAGGATGACCTAAAACGATAAATCTATATTTTGAGAGTATGTAATGAGCAATATTTACGAAGAATTGGGTGTTAATCCTGTCATCAATGCCATGGGCCACCGTACTCTTTTGGGCGGCGGTACGCCATCTCCTGAAGTTCGTGCCGTGATGGACGAATCTGAGGGCTATTACGCGGACATGGGGGAACTTATCGACAGGGTCGGGGAGAGGGTTGCCGACATGCTCGATGTGGAGGCCGCATTGATAACTTCAGGATGCGCAGCGGCTCTTGCCGTCGGAGCAGCGGCCATAATGACTGGGCAGGATGTTGCCAAGATCGAACAAATCCCAGATGTTTCAGGCATGCGACATGAATTCATCATTCAAAAGCAGCTTAGAGTCAAGTACGACCGATCCATGTCAATCCCGGGGGGGAAATTAGTCGAAGTTGGTAATATTGAGGAGACAACGACTGACCATATTGAGGAGGCCATTGGACCGAACACTGCAGCCATCCACTACCTGGCTCCTGGTGATCGATTGCCCGGCGCTTTGCCTATCGAGGAAGTCATACGAATAGGCCATGCTCACAATATTCCCATAATCGTGGATGCCGCAGGAGAAGTTTATCCAACCAGCCTACTGAGTGACTATGTCAAGATGGGAGCTGATCTGGTGGCCTATGGAGCCAAGTACTTTGGGTCCGTGAACTCCAGCGGAATTCTTACTGGAAAGAAAGATCTGGTCATGGCAGCCCGGATGAATAGTTTCATTGGATTTGAAGACACTCCAACTCGTACTTTTGCGAGGCCGATGAAGGTCGATCGCCAGGAAGTGATTGCTGTATATGCAGCCTTGCGCGAATGGTTAACTATGAACCATGAGGACCGGTTCGCAACTTATGAGAATAGGATTTCCACCATAAAGAAAGACCTTAGCGGCGTGCCTAACATTTCTCTTAGAGATGATCCTGAAGGCGGACCAACCGTTGGTTTGAAGATCATCCTCGACACGAAGGCATTGGGGAAGACCGCGGCAGATGTAATCTCGGAGTTGCGATTGGGGACGCCAAGTATCTGGGTTAGGTCCGACAGTTTTCATCCTGACCATCCCTCGCCTGATGACAACGCTTTCATAATTGGCATGAAGGCATTGCAGGAAGGAGGAGAAAAAGTAGTCACGGATAGGCTTAAGGAGATCCTATAGATACTGAGGCTATAGTGTATTGCATAAAACAGTTGCTTAGCTGGTTGCGTGTGCCAACCATGTTGTGTAGGGCCCTATCTTCAAACCAAGGTTATCCATCGCAGGTTTAGCTAGTCAGAACTGCTCCTAATTTGGTACCTCCAAGAGTACGGTAGCCCCCATGTCAATGTATTTATTCCTTAAGGCTGGATCATAGCTTCTATAGGCGAGTCTGACTCCTGTTCCTTGAAGCTGGTCCACGACATAGTCGACACAATCCTCGTCAGTCTTGAACGGGTGGTCTGGATTAGACTCTCTACTGAAACTTAAGTCTGCGGGTCCCCAGGAAACACAATCAACTCCTTGTTTCGCAATTTTTCTTACATCAGTAACTGCATTAATCGATTCTATTTGCATCCATAGTACCCCGTATGTGTTCCACCAGTTTGCGTAGGCAATACGGTCAGAGCCTCGTTCTCCAAAACCCTTGGAAGCACCTCCAATCCAACTCCTTCTAGCAACCGGCGGGAAATAGAAATGCTCTATCGATTCATAAACGGTAGCTACATTTTCGACCTGAGGAACTTCTATTAATGTTGGACCTAGATCGAGGATGTTACCAATAAGGTATGAATGCCGAGTGTGCTTGATCCGGAAATGTATGTCGGCATCTACCTTGTCGACCATATTGCAAAAATCCACAAGCTTTTCTTCTGAAAAAGGAGAATGCTGGCTATCAAGGGAGAAAAAATCATATGGATACTGGTCCAGAATCTCTTTAAGGCGATCACTACTAGTGTCCCACCCAACGATGGCTCCGATAATTACCTCACCCTTATTAATCCGTTGCTTTAAATTCTCTTTTTCAGCCATTTGCCCTAAATCCCCTTACTAAATTTTGTAAACAATGTCCTGTGGAATCATACTCTAGGACAATCGAGGAGGTACCATATTGTTATGGAACGTATTTTTGAAGTTGAAAATACCGCTCTAGAATTCCTCGACTAGTCACAATTGACTATGCTATTACCTTGGTTTCCGTAAGATGACGTACGTCATCTTGGCTCATTCCTAGAAGGCCAGAAAATACTTCCTGGTTATGCTCCCCTAATCGAGGAACCCCGCTCGGGATACGACCGGGAGAGTCCGAGAAGTTTATTGCTATTCCCGGGTGCTCAACGTTACCCCACTCGGAATGTTCTACGGTAACTATGAACCCCTTTTCCCTAAGGTGGTTGTCGTTAAATAATTGTTTACCAGACTGGACTACCCCGGCCGGTACTTCAAACCCCTGTAGCAGCGTCATCAGTTTGTAAGGCTCATGTCCGATAGTCCATTTGCTGAGCAGGCCATTAAGTTTGTCAAAGTGTTTGACTCGTCCTTCCATAGAATCAAATATTTGTTCAAATGCCCAATTTGGATCCCCCATTGCTTTTCGGAGGCTGAACCATTCTTTATCGTTAGAGCAAGCGATTGCACACCACTGGTCTTCACCTTGACAAGGATAACTTCCGCTTGGAGCCGCCCACATGCTTTGATTCCCGTTAGCTTCCCACGATTTTCCGTTGATAAAAAAGTCCATGAGAGCCACACCCATCGAAGATGACACCGCCTCTATCTGCGCAACTTCAATATGCTGGCCAACTCCATACAACGTCCTGTATTCCAGAGCAGCTAAAACAGCAGTCGAAGAGGCGACAGCGGAGACAAAATCTGGAAAATGTACGTTGGAACGAGCCTCAATAGGAGAGTCGGGGAACCCCCAGATTTTAGATAGGCCCCCATAAGACATCAAGTTTTGTCCGTACCCCACATGGTCCTTATACGGACCGGCATTTCCGTACCCCGGCATGCTTAACATCACGAGATCAGGTTTGATATCTCGCAACACGGGGTATCCGAGCCCACGACGTTCTAATACACCGGCTGCAAAATTCTCTACGACGACATCACTGATTCCAATTAAATCCTTAATAAGGTCCAACCCTTCAGGCTTTTGAAAATCAAGGGTCACTCCCTTCTTACTACGATTTATCTCTAGGAACTGAGGTGTTGAATTAGTTACCTTGCGACCCGTATCTAGATATTTTTCCGATTCAACCTTTATTACCTCTGCTCCCAGGTCTCCGAGATAGCGAGTGGTAAATGGCCCGGACCAAACTCTGCTGAGATCCAGAATCCTAAGCCCGTCCAAAGGCCCTAGCGAATTAGGCTCTGGAAAAGAGAAAGATTTTACCGGTTTATCCATTTCATGGAGATTTCTATCCAAGACCGTATCTTGATGTTCCCCTAACTGTGGAGAAGGTCTTTCTATCTTCACTGGGGTATGGCTAAATCGGTAGGGAACTCCCGGGTATAGGTGTTGTCCGATTTGAGGGTCTGAGATTTCTGTAAAATACCGTCTGGATCTCATCTGGGGACTCTCAACTAGGTCCCCTATCTCGTTAACTCGGCTAACTGCCAGGTGTCGAGAATGACCTTGCTCTAGGAACTCCGACACCGAAAAGCTCGATATAAACTCTCTCACAAATTGATCGATGACATCTGGTTGTGAACGACGAAAATTCATGTCATTCCAAGCTGCATCTGAAAGAGCTTCCAGATCCATCCAGCGGACTAATTCCTGCCAATGAGAGTCTTCTAGAACCGCCAGCGATACATATCCGTCTTTGCAGCGATAATATCCATTAGGGGCAATTGTTGAAACAGCTCCTGTCCGCCGTGCAATGTCGCCGTGGTAAGAGTACCTAGTTATGTTGAACAAAACTTGCGACACTACTTCATAAGTGGATACATCTAGATGTTGTCCCTTGCCGCTTCGGTTTCTATGATTGATAGCTGCAAGTATTCCGAATGCCGCATGATATGAAGCCATCTGGGAGGCTTGTTCGCACGGTGCTGCACAAGGAGGTTTGTCATCATCACCCTGGCAATACATCAGCCCTCCCATCGCTTGCATAACTATTTCCGAGCCGACAAAATCTCGATACGGTCCGGTTTGTCCAAACGGGGTGATTGAGGCCATTATAAGACCTGGATTAATACTCGAGAACGCTTCGAATCCTAATCCCAGCCTCTCCAGATAGCCAGGTTTGAAGTTTTCTATGATTACGTCTGTGTGCGCTGCCAGAGTGACAAGAGAATTAACGTCAACTGCCGATTCCAAATCGAGAATAATGCTCAATTTATTGGTATTGTAGTTCGCGAAATATAGACTTACATCTGGCCTGCCGACTCCGGTTGCGAACGGTGGCATCGACCTTGCACTGTCCCCATTAGGGGGTTCGACCTTAACAACGGAGGCGCCTAGGTCCGCGAGGATTTTTCCGCAGTGATGACCTTCTGGTTTCGTCAGGTCTAACACCGAGAGGTGACTCAAGGCAGAAGGGTCACGATGAGTGTCCATAAGATTCAGTTTCCCGAAAACGCTTTTTCAGCAAGTTTCACCGCATCATATGGATTTTCCAATAAGAGAACAATGTTC
>JASMAO010000004.1 GCA_030754315.1 SAR202 cluster bacterium | reverse complement strand
CTACCGGAGAGAACAACCAGGCCCATCCTCTGATTTTGATATGCCATCACCTAGAAATAACGCCAAAAGAAGTATAGCGACGAGTAGTGGAGAGACTTTTCAATATGGGTTCAATGGGCCATTAGCAATCATCTTCAATGTGGTGCTTGGATTCATATCCGCATTTTTTGGGACCGGTGGTGGGTTTTTGAGGATGCCGGTTTTGGTTGCCGCGTTTTCTTTCCCTGTGCGCGTAGCAGCAGCAACCTCGATCTTTGCGCTGTCTATCAGCGCCTCCGCTGGTACGTTGATCCATTCCTTTGTTGGCCAAGTGGATTGGTATCCAGTTTTTGTTTGGACTGGACTCGGTTTGTTGTTGGGTGGACAGATAGGGGCGAGATTGGCCCCAATCATCAGGGTGGCATGGATAGTCAGGATGTTAGTTCTTCTTCTACTAGCGATGGGCATGCGGGTCATATTCCAGGGTTTTTGGGGTTAAAGAGGAGGTCTTGAGAAGAATGTCCGCCTTCACTCTATGCGCCGAAGATGGTAACGCTCGAGCTGGGAACCTATTGACAAGTCATGGGGAGGTACCCACTCCCGCATTCATGCCAGTTGCTACTCAAGGGTCTGTCAAGGCGGTTGATTCCAAGGATTTGCAAGGAATTGGTACTAAGATAATCCTAGGGAATGCGTACCATCTTTACCTAAGGCCTGGGCTAGGCGTTATTTCTGGGATGGGTGGGCTCCATTCATTCATGGGGTGGGACGGGCCTATTTTGACCGATAGCGGTGGATTTCAAGGATTTAGTTTAGAGAGGTTGAGGAGCATTAACGAGGATGGTATTCGATTCAAGTCTCATATTGATGGTAGCCTTCACGAACTCACCCCAGAGTCAGCGATTCTTCATCAAGAGGGTCTCGGTGCCGACATTATTATGCCGCTTGATGTTTGTGTGTCTGCATCGGGTACTAGGGATGAGGTCGAAACGGCTTTGGCACGTACAACACGGTGGGCTGCCAGATGCCTCCAGGCACATGTGTGTGAGGATCAGGCCCTATTTGGAATTGTGCAAGGCGGTCTAGATTTGACGTTGCGCAAGCGGGCAGTATTAGAGATAACGACCTTGGGGTTTCCCGGGTACGCTATTGGCGGGCTTAGTGTTGGCGAATCCAAGGCCGAAATGTATGAAACCACGGGGTTCGTGGCGGGATTGCTCCCTCAAGAGGTGCCTCGTTACCTGATGGGCGTGGGTTCACCAGAGGATTTGGTCGAATCTGTATCACGTGGAATCGATATGTTCGACTGTGTTTTACCAACGCGACTCGCCCGCAACGGACAGTTGTTTATACCGACCGGGCGTATTAACCTCCTGTCGGGCTCATTGAAATTAGCAGATAGACCTGTCCAAAGTGACTGTGATTGTTATACTTGTGAAAGCTTTTCTAGCGCTTACCTTCATCACTTGTTCAAGGCTAAAGAACTACTAGCCTATCGCCTGGCTACCATACACAACCTCCGTTTCGTCTTGAGGTTGATGGAGGAAATGAGGGCCGCAGTTGCAGCAAGTGTGTTCCAGTCATATAAGGAGGATTTTTTGGGTAGATGGAAGCCTGCGAATGAGATTGTGCGGCGTGAGCAGAAGAAAAAATGGATTGAAGCACAAATGAATAACAACAGATCAGACAATTCAACCAACTAGGCATTATTGATTACGGCGATACGGTAGCGATAAGGACTAGTTACGGGGATGGGGCTCTCTGTTGTTCGATTGTGGTTTTGATTAATGCGGCTTTAACGACGTCACCCCTATCAATGTATAGGACGAAAGCTTTCTGGAGGTCTATGACACCGCTTTCCTCATCGCCCTCATTCAGTTTTAAAACACCCCTGTTTCGGTAAGCTTCCGCGAAGTTCGGGTCCAATTCGATGGCTTTATCGAGGTCACTACGAGCCAGACCGAGGTTTGGAACATCCCTTTTGTAATGGGCGCGAGCACGATAGTTGTAGGCTAGTGCTAGATCTGGAAGCATCCTGATTACCAAATCGAATTGTGGAATGGCCTCCTCGTATTGTGCTGCGTTAAGGAGGTTTACCGCATACATGTAACGGAATAGGAGGTCAGGTGGTTCAGGGGTAGGTGACGGGGTCGAATTTTCTGCGGGAATTGGTGTGGATTTAGCTGTGATGGTTGGTTCTGGGATTAAAGTAGGCTGAGGAATGGGCGTAAAGGGCGTTGTTATAGGATCGGCGGCCGGCTCATTGCAAGCTATTACTCCCAGTAACACTGCGAATATGGCCGTCGCCACCAATATCTTCACACGGACCCTCTGAGGTTACTATATTTTAAATAGAATTAGAAAAGGAGGCATGCCTCCCAACGATCAGGATAGTATATCTTCAAAATGAAATGTCGGCGGCTAACCTGAAGGATTCAAATCATATGATAGACTGCCAACCGGCTAGTTTTGTAGGCGCACGTTATATCGGAGGTAACTTGATTAAAAGTTTGGATGGTAAGAGTCCACAGGTCCACCCGTCTGCTTTTGTCAGTGAAGCTGCATACGTTATTGGTGACGTTGAGATCGGCGAAGGATCTAGCATTTGGCCAGGCGTAGTTATACGGGCTGACATGGGCAAGATCAAGATAGGCAGTAATACGTGCATTCAAGACAACTCGGTTGTACATGGAGATGCTGACGTTGAAATTGGGAATCGGGTTGTGATCGGCCATAAGGTATTGTGCCATGCTAGAAAAGTTGGAAACAGAGTGATGATTGGCAGTGGTGCCACGGTGAATGATGGTGTTGAGATTGGTGATTACAGCCTAATCGCATCCGGGTCGATGGTTATAGATGAGATGAAGGTACCGGAACGGTCGCTAGTGGTCGGCCTACCAGCTCGTATCCGGGGTGCTGTGGAAGAAAGGCATACCCGGTTGATCGATTCCACTTGTGAATCGTACATTCACAAAACCAAGCGGTATAAACAGCACGGTGATTTGGAGTAAATGTGAATAGGACAAGAGATGCAGTGAAGGGTAAGATCGCAGTGGTAGGGGCTGGTACGATGGGTTGTGGTATTGCTCAGGCCCTGACTCTGACCGGATATGTGACCACGTTAGTTGATGTGAATAGTGAGGCTTTGGATGCTGCCGCTGAACGAATTGTGTCTAGTATCCGAATGTTAATATCTCGTAACCAGATCACCGAGGTCGAAGGCCGATCTGCAATTTCTAGGATAGTACCACAGTCTGATCTTAACGTAAGCGATTCAGACATTGTGATTGAGGCAGTATTCGACAAGGTAGAGGTTAAAGGACCTCTCTTCCGAGAACTCGATCTAGTCTGTCCTGCAAACGTTGTTTTTGCCTCCAACACCTCCACAATTCCCATCACCGAATTGGCGTCATACACTCAGCGTCCCGACCGTTTCATAGGGATGCATTTCTTTAATCCGGTTCACGCTATGGACCTGATCGAGGTGATACGTGGCTTTCATACCAGCGAGGAGACTATGGACCTTACGCTTAAACTAGCGGAAGCGTTGGGAAAGAAAACGGTGATAGTGGAAGACGTACCCGGATTCACTGTCAACCGTGTACTTGTTCCCTTGTTGAATCAAGCGTGTGTTCTGCTTGCCGAAGGCGCTGCAACGAAAGAGGACATCGATCAAGCAGTACGGTTAGGTCTTCGACATCCAATGGGACCGTTTCAACTGATGGATCTTATAGGGCTTGATGTGATGTTGGACGTTTCTGAATCGATTTTCCAGCGTACCTCGGATCCTGCTTTCCGTCCCCATCCACTATTAAGGAAAATGGTTCAGGCTGGTCGGCTGGGTCGTAAGACCGGTGCAGGTTGGTACGATCATTGATGTTTCGAGTTCCTATGAAGCTCACGGCTGTTTTGTGAAAAACAAAAATTTCAGTTGAATGTCGGCGGAATCGATATCGGAGCAGTGGCATTTACGAAATTCTTTTCGGTGTGTTGCGCTATTCGGAGCATTTTCACGATCTGACTTCTAGTAATGACAAACGTCAGTTCACATTTGATCAGGTGCTGACATACTCATCAGTCCAAGACATTTCGATAATACCACCAGGGTTGCTTCGACCAGCTTCAGTCTTGCTTTTGTTTTCTGTAGATCCTCAGGAACGTTTGATATGACACGACACTTTTCGTAAAAACTGTGCACTGATGCGGCTAGGTCATGCGCGTAGTGTGGTAGATGGTGGGGCTGCCTTCCCACGGCCATCAATTCCATAAGTTCTGGTAGCAGTAGGATCTTTCGGATTAGGTTCTGTTCTGCTTCATGAACTAGTAAGGTTTCTTGTCCATCTCGGTAATCTAGGCCATGTTCCTTTGCTAGTCTTAAAATAGATGAGGTTCGAGCGTGAGCGTATTGTATGTAGAAGACAGGGTTCTCAGGAGTCTCTTTTTTTGCTAGATCCAAATCGAAGTCCATTTGGCTGTCTGGGGATCTTGTTAGGAAGAAATATCTGCATGCATCGGGACCTACTTCTGTGACAAGATCATGCAGCGTGATCAAATCACCCGCTCTTTTCGAAAGGCGAACCGTTTGGCCTTCACGTTTGAGAGTGACAAGTTGGTAGATTAGGATCTCTAATCGTTCTTGAGGAATGCCTAGGGCGCTGACCATTGCTTTCATGAATGGGGCGTGTCCTTGATGGTCAGCGCCCCAGATGTTAATCACACAATCGAATCCTCGCTCTACGAGTTTGTTATAGTGGTAGGCTACGTCCGAAGCGAAGTATGTGGGCGCACCTGTGCTGCGGACCAATACCTTGTCTTTATCGTCTCCTAGGATTGATGAGATAAACCAGATTGCTCCTTCACGGTGGGTGATGTGGTGTCCCTCACCCAGAATATCCATGGCGGTCGCATACTGGCCATTTTCATAAAGACTCTTCTCACTGAACCATTGATCATAATTTACTCGTATCTCAGTGAGATCGTTGCGGAGTGTTTTGACAATATGTTCTAAACCTGCCTGTCCTAAACGGTCCAACTGGTCGTCTTCATCTAGGTCCTCGAGATCGGAACCGAATGTTTCGCCAAGTTCTTCTGCCAGTTTGACCATATATTCTCCGTGGTAGCCGCCTTCGGGTACCGGAAAATCATGCCCTCTATATTGTTTATAGCGGGCGAATAGGCTTAGATTGAACAGATCCATTTGGTTGCCGGCATCATTCAAATAGTACTCTCTCTGAACATCGAATCCCGTGGCCTCGAGTATATTTGCAAGCGAACTT
>JASMAO010000003.1 GCA_030754315.1 SAR202 cluster bacterium | reverse complement strand
CGTAACATAAAGGATATCGACTGGGACGACATCTCAGAGTACGTCCCCGCTGCTCTTGCAGCGATCATCATGCCTTTGACATATTCGATCGCTTACGGAATCGCTATCGGATTTGTGAGCTACGTGCTGATCAAAGCTCTCAGTGGTAAAGGGCGTTCGCTAAATTACGCATCCATTGGTCTGGCAGTGGTGTCGGCGCTGTTCTTTGTCGTGTCCGTAAACAGTTAGAATCCTGACATATGCAGCGTCGCCTGCACAAGATTGTTTGAGATTTGAACGCAAACGGCCGGCTAGCGGAATTCGTTTCGTTAGCCGGCCTAAACATGTCGGTGGGGTGAGCAGATTTGAAGTTTTGTTAAATTTCTGAATTACAAATGTCATATAAAACTTGTCTGAAAATGAATCTTTCAATTCTTCGATGCTCTGTCACTTCGGTTATCACTTGTGGAACGCTGGAAGGTATGGGTATGTGAGTGGGATCATCTAATGCGCCTATGATGCGTCTGCTTTGGGCGTTCGAAGAGGTGCAAGCAGCGATTCGACAGGTTGCCAAATCGATTGATGATTTGTACTCGGAGAACCAAGCTGTCAACCTGGTACCAGTTCTTACAGGAGCAATGCCATTTTGCTCAGGGTTAGCAATGGAACTGGAACGATTGACGCCAGGTAAGTGGTGCATCGCCCCAGTTTTTGTCTCGACTTACCTAGATGATGGACTGGTAAGAGAGCCGTTGATCGAATTCCCTAGCAAATTCAATGAAGCCATTGATCCGCATTCTCCAGTGGTGATTATTGATGACCTTCTGGATACCGGCACGACAATGGGACATTTAGTACAGGAGTTTAAGCGGGGTGGTTTCGCTGAGGTGGCGGTGTGCGTGCTAGTTGATAAACCCTATGCTCGCAAAAATGATCTATCACCAGATTTTTGTGCACTAGTCTCTGACTCAGATGCGTGGCTAGTCGGTTACGGTATGGATACAGAAAAGCGTTACCGAGCTCTTGATGGTATATACATACTCAACCCTGCCCCCTCGGAACCAGATCAGAAGCAACTTGATTTTCAACTCGACTAATATGTAGTTCTCTGATGCTCAGGAGCCCACCAGAGCCACACGTACCTTCATAAACCGTTTCACTGTGAGGCTTTGTAACCTGAATCGTAGCAGCGGGTGAGGGGTGTAGTACTCAACACCGTTACGACCGGCGTTACTCATATTCCTTATCTTCGCCTCGTACAGATCGGAAAGTTCATGCTTCTTGTGCTGAGACCGAAAGCGAAGCTCGTCGTATATATATTTAAGAGCATCGCGCCGATACTTGCCACGCACTAAGATAAATCAGTAGGTGGGTGTTGGGGTGTTGATCGACTTCCTAGAAAAAATGGAAACAAAAAAAGGCCCTGATAGACAGGGCCCTTTTCTGAATTGTGCTTGTTCAGGCCTCTTTGGTTGTAAGACCAAGTACCCCAATTCCAACCAAGCAAACACTCCACAAGATCCAGGTAATAAAGCCTATGGAATCATCTAAATCGCCAATAATGCCCATCAAGTCGATAATATCCAGTACAGCCAACAGACCAAGTATGGCTATAAGAGCCCTGAAGATTACATTGCCGGCACCGTTTTTTAGAGCGAAAACAGTAAGGATGAAAAAGGCGAAACTTCCAGCAACAATTTGAATGGCATCGACGGAGTCCCCTACAAGGCCGACCGTTACGAAGCTCTCTACGGTAGTTTCTTCAGAGATCACCATCCACGTAGACATGCCGACAAATAAAGTGGCGAGCATCACTATAATCAGCATTCGAAGGTACATAAACCATTCATCTGGAACTTTCACTGCCTGTCCCACCTGGAGCAAAGACTTGGCCATGTATGTAAATATTCCAACAAACAGCATTACCATTACGCCCACGAGCACTTCATTATCCTGAAATGCCTTGAGTTCTTCAGCTGGGGCTATATCATCATCCAGCAGGCCCAAGATTGCACCAAATGCCATGAACCCAAGTATTCCTAATAATCCACCAAGGATCAGTCCCCAAGACGTTACTTTCGATAATTGCATATTTTCCTCCCTGAAGGAATTAATGTTCGTGAAATTCGTTTAAGGCATTGCCATGGCAACCTAAATTTCAGGTGAAAATATACAGTTTCCCCCTCTTTACCAAGCACATGTATCAGGCAGTAGTGCTAATTTGCCGGTGTAGCGCAGCTTTGTTACGGAAAACGTACCAGAAGAGTTATTGATCAGTCGGATGCGACCTGTCAATGATTCGAGAAATCATCTTGTTTAAGACGATACGGGGTCTATCAGTTCACAAAAGAGCCACATTCCTTTGTGAGTGAGGAATGTGCGTGCGGAAGTTGCACATCGTCTTTGCTTACATGAAACGACCACGACCGGTTAGCTCTACGATCGTCTCGAGCACTCCGTTTCGCACGCAGTAGTAGTAATCGTGTTGCGCTATCGTTGTGTCACTGTGCATGGGCAGGAGGGTTATCTTGTCACCTATTTTCAGATTCTCAGCTTCCCCTTCAGTGGTCATAACACAGTGTTCTTCAGACATACCTTTGACCATCAGGCCCTCGATCCCTACGGCTTTCGGTTTGCCGACATCGGTTGCCACTGCTTTCATGCCAGGGTCAGCGATGGCGCGTCCGCGTACTGGTCGACTTGTCACGGTTCCGAGCACTGTCAGAGCAGTGCTGAACGGATGTGGGTGATCACCGAACACTTCCATATATTTTGCGTCCATGAACAGGTAACTACCGCATTGTAGTTCTGTTACACGATCGACCTTCCCAGTGATATCGTAGCTTCCGGTTCCGCCAGCGCTGATGATCCTCACTTCGAGTCCGTTGAATTCGATATCGTCTGCTGCCGCTAAAAGTCTGTCGATTGTTTGCAGTGTGTCGGCTTTGCGTTTTTTAAACCCTTCGGTCCAAACGGTACCGCCTTCGTAACCCATGACTCCGTCGAATCGGAGGCCTTTTGCGACGTCGACCGCTTTGGCCAGTGTGGTAGCGACCTTTCCAGGCTCGACACCAGCTCTATTCATGCCGGTCTCAACCTCGAGAATTACGCCGAGTTCGATACCGAATGCCTGTGCAGCTTCCGAGAGTTCGGCTACGTTTTCGTGGCTGTCTACAGCAACAGTCAGGTTTGACCGTGCTGCAACCCCGAAAAGACGCCGGATCTTGGTTGTGCCAACCACCTGATTCGGAATGAGGATTTCTGGGATGCCACCGTCTGCGAGGATTTCTGCTTCTCCGACCTTCGCTGCGCAGACTCCAATTGCACCAGCGTCCATCAGCTTGCGGGCCCAGAATGGACTCTTTCCGGTTTTCATGTGCGGACGCATGCTTACGCCGTTTTCTTTGGCGAAATCGGCCATCGCCTTGATGTTAGATTCGGCGATGTCGAGGTCAACGATGATCGCTGGAGTGTCGAGGTCTTCGACCGCTGTACCCGGAAGTGGCAGGTAGTCCATTACTTAATTATTTCCTTTTGTTGTGGTTGTTCAAACCCAGCGTGTTTATGCCTTTATGTTGTCGCGGCAGATGTCAAGGCCGGTACCGTTGAGGATCTATGTTATGACATACCTAATGTAATCCATGTCAAGTCCCTAAACTTTGCGGATAGCTGAAAATAGGGAAACCCTAGGGTATGCTCAGAATTCAATATCAAATTGACTGAGAGACCTCACTTTGCATATTTATGAATTGGACACACCGGCAGTGGTGATTGATCTGGACGTACTCGAGAAGAATATTGAGGATATGGCAGTCCTCTGCCGCGAGTTAGGAATCACACTGCGTGGCCATACGAAAAGTCACAAGAGTCCGGAAATTGCGAAGATGCAGGTCGCTGCCGGTTCAAAAGGCATTGTTTGTCAAAAACTTGGGGATGCAGAGAATATGGCTCGAGCCGGTCTCGATGACATTCTTTTGACGTACAACATCGTTGGTAGACAGAAGGTTAGGCGGCTTACCGAATTGGCTCGATACCGACGAATAACTGTCACGGTAGATTCGTTTGCTATTGCGTCGGGCATTTCAGAACAGGCAAAACTGGATAGGGTGACAATCGGGGTTCTTGTCGAGATCGATACAGGTGGAAAACGTACCGGGGTTCAATCACCAACTGCAGCAGAGGAGCTTGGCAAGCAAGTGCAGGCGCTTCCCGGATTAGAATTGCGTGGACTGATGACGTACCCAAGTAGGGTGTCTTCAAAGCCTATTATTGAAGACGTTGTTGGACGTTTCAAAAAGGCAAACTTACCTCTGGATATTATGAGTGGTGGTGGTACTGGTGAGGAATGGGAGTCTAAAGAACTCGGATTCACCGAACACCGCAGCGGCTCTTATGTATACGAGGGTCTGAGTCGTATACAAGGCTCGAGTGGCAACGAAGGGCTTTCAGCGGAAAGATGCCCGCTCCGCGTTGTCACTACCGTGGTGAGCGTGCCGACTGCGGATCGCCTCATTATCGATGGTGGGATGAAAACTTTCCGATTGTTCCCGTCTATGCCGTATGGATTAATTCTCGAAGATCCTACGATTAAGTTCTCGGGTATGTCCGTCGAGCATGGTCATGTTGATACCAGTGATTCGAATCGCAAGTACATAGTCGGCGATAAGCTGACCATAATACCTACCTATCAAGAGGGTGTGACTAACTTACACGACGAGATAGTCTGGGCAAGGAACGACCAGGTCGACAGAGTGTGGCGTAACGACGGCAGAGGTAAGGTCAAGTAACAACGTATGTAGACGTACTAAGCTGAACAAGTAGTTGCTGTGTAAGTTTTCACAATTAGCTTGAACTAGCTGAACAATGAAAGATGAAGTTGAAAACGGAGAATGATTTGTCACTACCTATAATCGTTAAATCGCCGTTAAAGCCACCGTTTTGGGCACTTCTTGAGCGCAAGCTAATTAACGCACAAACTCAGGCCTGTCAAAGAATTTTCAGGAAATATTTTGATGAACGCGGCTATTTACTATGCCTGCCACGCTGGGGTGGTAATGATGGCTCTGATGACGCGATTGAAAATTTCGCAGGTTGGCCGCTTCTACACGCATTGGGGGCTTCAGATTCCATTCTGGAGATGTACAAATTAGGATGGGAAGGACACCTACTTCAGTACACTGAGGCTAAAACGGTTGAAGTGGAATTAGCACGCGATGGCATGCTCTATAAGGAATTTCCGGTGAGTTTGGATTGGTTCCATCACGGTGAGAGCATGAGTGTGTTTAATCTTCAGGGATTGTCCGATCCACATAATGAGGCATTCATGAACCGAGTACGTCGTTATGCCGGCTTTTACATGAATGAAGATTCTCAGGCTAAAAATTATGATCCTGAGCATAAGATAATTAAGAGTTTGTTCAATGGTAGCCGTGGTCCTTTATTACGTAAGGCTACGGCTTTGGACTGGGCTGGTGATCCGTTTGAGGTAGAAGATAGATTTGACACAGCACATGGGGAGCGCAATTTTGCAGAAATGCTCGCTCACTTTGAGGAATACACCGATGTGGTGGGCGATCATCCACTAAATCTCGCAGCCACCACTTTAGCGGTAAATGCTTTCATGGCAACCGGAGATTCGAAATATAGTGATTGGCTGATTGATTACGTCGATGCATGGAGTCAGCGTGCGGCTGATAACGGCGATATATTGCCGAGCAATATCGGCCTTGATGGCATAATCGGTGGTGAAACTGATGGGAAGTGGTATGGGGGTTGTTACGGCTGGAATTTCACAGTAACTGTTCCCCAAACGGGGGAAAAAGCACACCGAAATTCGATTTCCAGAGGTATAGCAGGTTTTGGGAATGCTTTACTTCTTACGGGAAATCAATTTTATGTTGATGTTTGGCGAAAAATGCTTGAAGCGGTCAACAGTAATGCAAAGCTTACTGATGGGAAAACTGTTTATCCACATATGTACGGCGAGGGTGGCTGGTATGCGTATCGTAGTACGCCTTATAACGAGGGCGCTCTTGATATCTATTATTGGTCGATGGACCAGGCAGACCGCAAATACACACCACCATCAGATTGGCTTAAATTCCTTGATGGAGATAAACCTGGTTTTCCGGTCGAAGCTATGGAAAATGAGTTTGAATCTATACGCCTCAAACTATTGGGGGTAGCAAACGACCGTAGTTCTCCTGATACCCGACTTTCAGACAATACACTACCGTTTAACACGGCTAATACAACATGCCTTACTCAATTGATGATCGGGGGC
This sequence comes from SAR202 cluster bacterium, assembly GCA_030754315.1. GTDB lineage: Bacteria > Chloroflexota > Dehalococcoidia > Lucifugimonadales > JASMAO01 > JASMAO01. The sequence goes on along the minus strand of JASMAO010000003.1, from coordinate 1,414 downwards.
CTTACACCGCGATATGGTGAGCCGTTACACGCGAGACTACGTTACTTTGATCCAGTTGATAGACGTGCTGGAATACCTAATGATGTGGCAGCATTGGTCGAGAAAATGACTGATGTAAGTACCACGCTCTTACTGGTTAATATTGATCCCGTGGATGGCAAAAAAGTGATCATCCAGACTGGTGCATATGGAGAGCATCAAGCGACAACGGTGGAAATGGATGGTGAAGTGTTTGCGGTGGATAGTCCTTTTTTCAACGTCCAACTCAACCCTGGGTGCGGGACTAAGTTATTGATTCGTCACGACAGATACGCGAACCAGCCTACCCTGACGCACCCTTGGGATCGAGTCGGATAATCGTGTTCTTAATGGTGCTAGCCGCTCTTTTTTGCTGTTAACACTTTCTCATCTCGCCATGATTGTTCTACACGATAGACGATTCGTAACTGCCGGGCCAATAGTATGCAGAAATCGTTGATATATAGCCTTAGTTTTGTATTCGTAACCTTGAAGGGCTTCTTTACTCTGAACCATGCGTCATGTATGTTGAGCATCTTGAAATCTGGCTATTTTATTTTGCATAAATTCACAGGAGACACGTTTAATATGGCCTTACCAAAACATGTATGGAAGTTGGCTATTGCACTTCTGTCGTTAACTACCGTGTCGCTATTGGCTTGTTCTGCCGATAAAGAGACTGTTACCGTCGTACAGACCGTTGTTAGCGAAAAAGTAGTTGAAGTCCAAAAAGTTGTTGTTGCGACGCCAACGACGACAGCTGAGGAACGTGCGGCCGCTGCCGCCAACGCTAAGAAAGGCGGCCATCTCAGGATTTCTTCAGTGGGTAGCGTGCAATCATTTGACCCGCTATGGACTACCGCATCTTCAACCGGAAACGTCTCTAGTTTGATCCTCGAAGCTTTGTTTGCCTATAAAGAAGACAACACTATTGGGAAAATGCTCGTGGATGATTGGACAGTGAGTAGTGATGGCCTGAAGTGGACTTTCAAGATTCGTGATGGTGTTCAATTCCATAATGGAACGTTATTGACTACAGATGAGGTCATTGGCACCTTGCGTCGGCAAAGCGAAAGAGCTCCGGTATTTAAGTTGGTTTGGGAGAGATTCGGGCCGGCGTCTTTTGATGAATTTATCACTAAAGAAAACGATGTTGAGTTCAGTCTAAATCTGACTTCACAGACAGGTCTGGTACTCGATGCACTAGGTCCGCAGAACTTTACACCGCAGATGGTACTTTCGTCGTGGTATACGCTTCCTGCTACTGAATCGGCACCGGGTACTCCAATCGGAACGGGTCCGTATCGTTTTGAGTCATGGACTCCTGGTGATCGTTGGTCAGCAATTCCGTTTGCTAACTATTCACCAAGTCCTGAAAAATCCGATGGAGAGGCAG
>JASMAO010000002.1 GCA_030754315.1 SAR202 cluster bacterium | reverse complement strand
TTAAGTAGGATGTGACGGTCTTGATTTCCTGGCGATGATAGAATCGGAGACTCCCCACCAGTTGATAGGGAATACTGTAACGCGTACAAGCTTGTTCAAATGCGAGTGACTGTGCGTTTACGCGATACATGACTGCGATATCATTTCTACTCCAATTTTCGTCACGAACCAAGTTTTGGATCTCACGGACTACCCATTGGGCTTCTTCACGGTCGTTGAATCGCTCGACGACGGTGATGGGTACTCCTTCCCCGTTATGGGTCCAAAGTTCTTTCTTGACTCTTTGTTCATTAGCTTGGATGAGGTTGTGTGCTGCACTCAGTATCGTTCGGGTAGACCGGTAATTTTCTTCCAATGTAATAACATTGGCCTCAGGGAAATCGTGTTGGAAACTGAGAATGTTTCTGATGTCAGCATTGCGCCAGGCATAGATGGATTGATCAGGGTCGCCTACAACGCACAGGTTCCTGTGTGTTCCTGCCAGTTGTTTGGCGATAGCGTATTGAGCCACGTTTGTGTCTTGGAATTCGTCGATCATCAGGTGAGCGTAACGAGCCTGATATTTTGACAGTACGTTTGGGAATTGTTCGAACAGTACATATGTCTTAAATAAGATGTCGTCGAAGTCGATACCTGAACTCCGCCAAATTAGCGAATCGTATTTTTCATATACTCGGTGGACTATCTCGTCAAAGTGAGACTCATTGCTAAGAGCGAACTCGTCGACGTTTGTGAGTTGGCTTTTCGCTCCCGAAATGCGACTGAGAATGGTTCTTGGCGGAAACTGCTTTGGGTCTATCTCCAGGTCGGACATCGCGCGTTTGATCACCGCCATTTGATCAGAGTCGTCGTAGATAGCAAAATCTCTATCCAATCCCAGATGATTGCCTTCTCGTCGGAGCAATCTGGCGCAGAAAGAATGGAATGTTCCTGCCATGACGTTTTCGGCGGAAGGGCCCATAAGTAAAGCGAGCCGTTCTCGCACTTCTCTTGCAGCTTTGTTAGTGAAGGTGACTGCGGCGATGTGGTGTGGCGGCACGTCTCCGGTGCTGGATAGGTACGCGATGCGGTGCGTGATCACCCGTGTTTTGCCACTTCCAGGGCCTGCAATAATAAGTAATGGTCCCTGGATGACCTCTACAGCTTGACGTTGCTTATCGTTTAGTCCTTTGAGGAGGTTGGATGACATGAGGTTATTGTCGGATTATAGCATCGGTTAGTACCAAAATCCTGGTTGCAATTATCTCGGTAAAGCCTCTTATTACGAAACGAAAAGCGGACGATCCCGGCTGATGACACGGTCCTCGGAAGCTAGAGCATTCCTCAAGTATTTGGGGACGGAAAACATTCCTTGGTGAGTCACTCCATCGTAGTATCCCAACGTGCGATTTAGCCGAGCAGATATATGTTTATCAATGTGTTTGGCGGTTAGCGATGCTGGGTCCGGACCAAGTGACCCCACAACGAAACCCCAGGTACTTCCGAATGAAGGCACGAAGACCTCGTATAGGGAAATGTTGTCGAATACGCTGCCTATGGTGTTTGCGACGGCGGCGAAGCACTGTTGATAAAAAGCCGGTCCGGTTGGACCGGCTTGCGCGACGATCAAACCTCCTGGACGAAGGCGCTTTAGTACTGTTTCGTAGAACTCACGCGTGTAGAGCAGGTAAGCTGGACCGCCTTCTAATGGGTCTGGAACATCTATGACGGCCACGTCGTAACTGTGATCTGAACGTTTGAGAAACTCGAAAGCGTCTTCGTAGTGGATCTGAAGGCGGGGGTCATCGAAGGCACCTCGGTGGTGGTTCGGCAGATGTTCTCGGCAGAGCTCGACTACTTCGGCGTCAATGTCGACCATGACGACATGTTGGACTGAGTTGTATGAGAAGATCTCTCGTATAGCGGCACCCTCTCCTCCACCCGCTATAAAGATGTCCCTTGGTTCCTTGTGAGCGATAAAAGCCGGATGAATCAATCCCTCGTGATATACGAACTCGTCCAATTCTGTGGATTGAGTTTTGTTGTCTAGGACTAGGCTCCTACCAAAGCATGACGTTTCTTGTATAGTCACGGACTGAAAGCTGGTCTTGCCGGAGTAAATAACGCGGTCTACGCGTTCGGCCTGAATGAGTTTCGGTGTTATATATTCATAGTGCCAAACACCGTCTGATGGCGGAGTGATTGGATCAGGCATTACACAGATGAAGCTGCTTTTTTTGATATCAGCCCACGCTGCAACTCCGTTACTGAGGGGGAGTCGCACTGAAGTTTCTGAATGATCACCTGTGCTGCCTCATATGGTTTAAAGTTTTCCCCACATGTGAATATATCAACGGCTGCGTAGTTATGTTCAGGCCAGGTATGAATGCATAAATGGGACTCGGCTATCGCGACTATTCCCGTGACTCCTCTGGGATCGAATTGGTGAAACGATTCTCCAACTATAGTAGCACCCGCTCCTTTTGCTGCGACGGTCATTGCCTGCCTAATAAATTCGAGATCGTCCAATAGCTTGGAGTTGCATTTTCTCAGTTCCAAAAGCAGGTGTGTGCCTAGGGCGTCCAAACAACTGGTCTCCGTGAGGGTATGATCCTATGAGAGTACCTGATTATACATAAAGGCTCCACATTGATACTAGGCCGCATGTATCAGGTGCCGTAAAGGGATTATTTTATAGGAGGAATTTAGTTAATTTGACCTTGGGTTGACAGTCCTAGGCCAATGGTTATTCCCTCAAGATCAATATTTTGGGAAACAAGTTCTTCAAATCGGGCGAGTTTGGCTGGGTGGTCGAAGCGGGCCATGTTTACAGCTGAGCCAAATGCCTCCATAACATCCAGAGTGTTGGACTTGGTGAGAATTAAAGGAATTTCTTCTACTTCTGCTTCATTGATTACGTATTCAATTGGTTCGATGCCTTTTGTTAGGATCATGCAAGTTGTAGGCGTTTTCAATGCGGCCATTTGGATGTCTGGTCGATCTCCACGAACTACAGTGGCCTTGTTCCCTTTGAGCCCGAAGTAGCTGACACCATTGTCCAAGCCCAAACCTCCGACGAGAATATGTTTGACTAAACCGGTGGCAAATTCTTCACCGTAAATAAATTTGCCAGCTACGATTTTTACGATCTGTGGGACTGTGAGGCCTAGAAGTGTTCTGTCTTCGGGAATAAATCCCAGCGACTTGATCTGAATGGCGGCCAGAGCGTCTAGCAGATTGTTGACAGGAATGGTTGTCTGATACTCGGTTAACCCGTTTACAATCACGCCTAGGAGTGTTTCACCGAGAATGTTGCGGTAGTCTGCTAGTGTATCTACCGTCATGTTGGGCTCGAAATGAGCGACGAGGACTGCCTTGGCATCAAGGGCGGTTACGATTTTCTTCGTGTCCTGCGCAGACATTCGGGATGGACCCTCAACCACAAGAACATCGAATTCCCGTGCTGTTTCATTAACTGCGGCAGCGCAGTTCTCTAAGACGGAATCTGTTACGCTATTTTCTATTGCTGTAGGATCTTCTTGAGTTTCTTGACTAAGTAAGGTCTCGAATGCGCGCGGGTCCAGATCGTCTGCTGGATTTATTGTGGAGGTCAGCGGTTTAAGTATTGTTGCAGATATGCCTCTGTTCCTGAAAATATCAACCAAAGTGATCCCGAATGCGGTCTTTCCCGCGCCTGGCTGATCCGATCCTAGGTAAAGGATGGTCATCGACAACTCCAAGTAGAAGGTTGAGTGTGCCGGAATTATACCAAACTGGGTCCCACCGGCGTAACAGGCGGACCATATCAACGGGACGTATGTTTGGATTTACCGGATCAATTCCTCGTATTGCTGATTTCTGGTTCCATTGAAAACCAATGCGAGTACCAGCTGCGGCAAGGTTTGATTGTTCGCATTGGAATTATGGAATCATTTTGTACTTGTTATCGACTCGGAATTTGTAGTATTGCTTCCCTTAATTAGCCAAATACGGTAATTTTTGGTAAAGATTTTATTGGTGTAACGTTCCTCACGAAAGGGCACGTTTGATAGTCTGCGTGAGGCGGGATTTCTGTGTTAGCCTATCCGTGACGGATTTTATATGCTGGAGTTGGCATTGGAACGCTGGATTTAAGTATGATCAACTGGCTGCGCATGGCTTGGAGTGGTCCGGTGATATACATGGTAGCCGCGTTATGTTTATCGGGGATCTTCGCATCGTGCGAAGGACCGGGTGACAATCTCGATGTCGATGCTCTAGCTCAGGAAATAAACCAAAGTGTCATGTGTCCCGTTTGTCCAGGAGAGTCTATAGACCAATCCCAGCATCCCCTCGCTGTTCAG
>JASMAO010000001.1 GCA_030754315.1 SAR202 cluster bacterium | reverse complement strand
TGCCGGATTCCGTACGGCCGGTCACTGTCGAAACCTCCCGAGTATCACGCTCTTCAATCGGAATCTCAGAAATCCCGTCTCTAATGGTCCAGTCAATGGTAGGACTTGGTAAGGCAACATAAAAAGGCACTCCATTCTCATGTGCGGCGAGGGCTTTAAGATATGTCCCAATCTTGTTGCACACGTCCCCCGATGCGGTTGTCCTATCGGATCCGACTAGACAGATATCAATCATCTTGTGCTGCATCAGGTGTCCACCTACGTTGTCGGCTACCACTGTGTGCGGAACACCGTGTTTACCCAATTCCCAAGCCGTCAAACTGGCTCCCTGGTTTCGCGGTCTGGTTTCGTCCACCCAAACGTGAACTGGTATTCCGGAGTCGTGTGCCCTGTATACGGGGGCCAGCGCCGTGCCTTTATCTACTGTAGCTAGCCATCCCGCATTGCAATGGGTGAGAATGTTCACTGGACCCTTTGCATGCTTCAGTACCCGGATCTCGTTGATAACACGGAATCCATGCTCGCCGATTGACCCGTTTATCGCTACATCCTCTTCGCATATCTCTGCCGCCCTCTTGTAAGCTGCCTCCAGGCGCTCCTTTGATGGGATTGGCCTCAGTCTTTCCAGCATGTCGTCCAACGCCCAGCGCAGATTCGTTCCAGTGGGACGTGTTGCCAATAGGATCTCATAACCTCTGTCTAGTCCCGAATCCGATGGGTCTTCTCGCAGAGCCAGGCACATCCCGTAGGCCCCAGCTGCACCAATGAGAGGTGCGCCCCTGACTAGCATCCTATTGATCGCCTCAGCAACCTCATAGAGTGTATGAAGTTTAACCGTAACAAAATCATGGGGAAGCCGAGTTTGGTCAATTATCTCCACTGCCCGGCCATCAGCCGATGGCCAGATCGTACGGAACGGCTTACCGTCAACCTTCATGGCAGGCCCTCCACACATCCTGAATAGCCATATTTCATCCCAAGTCCCCCATGATTACCGAGAGGCGCTGCCTGGTCTCTTCATGGACCTGCTCAAGGTCAGTAATTATGGCATTCGCTAGCGCTGTCGAACACAGACAGTCGCGCTGACGTGGAATGGTTGGGACAACAGCCCGAATGACGTCCTGTGAGACGGCAACGTTCTTCTGCATATTCGCCACAACAAGCCCCACTGATACTTCCTCCTCCGCCTCATACCAACAATCGTAGTCGGTAACAAGAGCCAGCGTCGCATAGCACATCTGTGCCTCGCGAGCTAGCTTCGCTTCCGGAAGAGCGGTCATGCCTATAACACTTGCTCCCCACGAACGGTACAACTCCGATTCAGCCCGGGTGGAGAATTGCGGTCCCTCAATGACAACGTATGTCCCCCCTATGTGAGTGTCGACAGGTTGTGATACGGCCGCCTTTTCAATCTCCAGACTCAGTGCTGGACAATACGGGTCAGAGAAGGCTACGTGTGCAGCAATTCCATCCTCGAAAAACGTACTCGCACGGTGCCTTGTGCGGTCTATCAGTTGGTCTGGTACAAGAATGTCTAGCGGCTTGATCTCTTTCTTCAGGCTGCCCACAGCACTTATCGATATTACGAGTTCGACACCAAGTTTTTTGAACGCGAAGATGTTGGCTCTGACCGGGATTTCTGTCGGCGAAAAGCGATGGCCTCTCCCATGGCGTGGCAGAAATGCCACCGAGCTGCCCTCCAGGTTTCCTATAGTGAAGTGGTCGCTTGGTACGCCATATGGTGTCTCCACGTGGACCTCTTGCACATCAGCAAGCCCCTGCATCCGATACAGACCTGACCCACCAATAATCCCAATCTTCGCTTGAACCATTGTTAAACTCCATTCTCAAAAGAACGGCAATAGCAGAAGTGGGTATCATACAACCTACAACCGAATGGCATTACTACCTCGCATATCAATTACCTTTCAGTTCACTCCTACATCCTCTGTTTGGTACTGAAACAAGAAGCTCCTATCCTCAATACACACAACAGCATCAACATCGAGTTTCGAACAAATTTCCGAGAAGTGATCTAAGGTATATCGGAACGCGTCAGGAATACCAAGAATCGTCGTACGTCTTTGGAAGGGGTTACGGGCCTTTGGAAGTAACATTTGCCTTTGATATACCGCTTTTGCCCCATGAGGTCTCCGATCAAGAACTGATAACCGACAGCGAGTATTCTGTTCTAACATAACCCCTTTGGTCCTACTATACAGGGCATTATAGCCTTTCCAAAATACCTACTCCTAGCAATAACATCCTCTTTATGCCCTTTGTGGTTCAGCAAAACAAGGCGGTACCACAACCTTAGCCCGTCCAGAACATTGTGGCCTCAGCCACAAAACAGGAATTACAGCGTGTCCAAGGCCCTATCGCATAGCCATTCCGCCAGTAACAACAATAGTTTCCCCAGTAATATAAGATGCATCTGGACTGGCTAAGAAAGCCACCACATTTGATACATCCTCCGGTTGAGAGATGCGTCCTAACGGTATTCCATCAGCGCGACTCTTAAGAAATTCACCGGGACTCAAACCCATCTGGTTAACACCGATTTGTTCATCAAGAACCCAGTTGAAGGCAGTATCTACTACTCCTGGAGCTACTGAGTTAACTGTGACCCCATCCCCTGCAAGCTTTTCAGCCGCTACCTTTGTCATGTTAATCACGGCGGCTTTGCTTGCTGCATACGGAGGTGAGAAAGTACCTGGACCGCTGACTCCAGCCTGAGAGGCGACATTTATTATCGTGCCTTCACCTTGACGTACCATTCTCTTGGCAGCTTCTTGCATGTAGAAAAATGGCCCTTTCATATTCAGGTCAACGGTCCAATCCCACCCGTCCTCACTCACTTCGGGAAAAGGCTCCGCACGGATACCACCAGCGTTATTAACCAAGATATCAATCCGTCCAAATCGGTCCATCACAGCAGTGACGAACCGTTCGGCATCACCAACTTTTGATGCATCAAACACGCCGCTAGCTATGACAGACCCCGCCTCATCGAACTCACCTTCCAACGCCGTTAACAAGTCTTGCCGCAAATCGCTGGCGAATACCAAAGCACCTTCCATGGAAAGTCGTCTTGCGATCGCTCTACCATTACCACTCCCAGCACCAGTTATTGCCGCCACCTTACCCGCCAGAGATCGGCCTGTCGGAACCTTCTTTTCATTCATGAGTTGCCTCACCCTTATATAGCCGTATTTACCTTTAATATATCAAATTCGCACAACGAAATGAGTATGCCAAATCAATCATCACATTAATACCTCGGATAGGATTTTGGGAATCCAGAAAAACATCAATTGTCCATCCGGCATTCACTCAAACCTAGTCTAGGTCTACATCAAGGATATACCGGGCGGCTCTGGAAATCCGCATCCAGGTCTCGTGAGTTATATAGTCACGCTGATTGAGTTGCTGTTCGTGCTCACGCCCCATGAAATAACAGTGTAATGCTCTACGCTTCGCGTCCGTAGTGCGATTAAGAGTGCCACCGTGCCAAACGTGGCTATTAAATACTGCAACGCTTCCGGCTGGAGCAATCAAGTACTCCTCCTGAGGATGCGGCGCCATTGGATCTGTGAGCACGGCAGTAGAATTAGTAGCAGATACTAGATGCGTCCCAGGAACGAGCCTTGTACAACCATTCTCTTCAGTAAAATCGTCAAGTAACCATATCGAATTGCAAACGTGGAATCGTCCATCATAAACGCCATCCCAATCCGGATGTAGGCGCTGGAGACCCTCCCCAGGTAATGCATCTCTGGCGTTTAATGACCCTAATTTCAGATCCTTTCCAATAACATGGTATACAGCTGCAAGCACTGTAGGATTCGTGTAGACAGTGTCGAACATTTCACCCTTGTTCACCAGGTCCGCTAAGCGACGTGCACCATATTCCTGATGCACCTCTAGCCCTGCACGAGATCCTTCTTTATCGCACAACTCCTCAAATTGAGTGCGTAGGGCTTCCAACCATTGGTCGTCTATCAAGCCAAGCAGCACCGTATAACCCTTCTCATCCAATTCATCCCTGTTCTGTTGGGTGAGCAAATCAGATCCTGCTCCCAAATCTGACAGCGCTTGTTGTGTATCCAATTCCCTCTCCATATTCAGGTTTGCCAAACCACCTTATCATGAAACAACATAACATCAATCGCATGCCTAATGAAGATGTATACGCTGCCAATCAATATATAGATCATACTCACCGCATACGTTGACCCATTTATTAGCCACTGATAGACTCGCGACGATCGTTTAGAGTTGATCTTTTCTACGAAAAACTGACGCAAGTAGGAGACAAATCTTATGCTGATTGGTAGAGGGGAAAACGTCTACGAATGGACAGAGAAATGGGCCAAGATACCAGATACACATAGTGCCCGAACTGGTTGGGCTCACCATGACATTGTGGTAAGTGAAACTGGCAAAGTCATAGCATTCCATCAATCCGACCCCACAGTACTAATCTTCGATGAAGTAGGCAATTTGGAACGTGCTTGGAACAGCACCGTCAACAATGCTCATGGCATGCATTTGGTCAAAGAGAGCAACACGGAATACCTGTGGCTAGCCGACAACACCACGGGAAAGGTTGTAAAGACAACGCTCGACGGCCATCTTGTAATGGCCCTCGAGAAACCCGACATAGCAGCTTATAGAGATGGGAAGTACTCTCCGACTAGTGTCACTGTTTTCGAAGAGAATGACGGTGGCAACGGCGACATTTACGTTGCGGATGGATATGGATCAAACTACGTTCACTGGTACAAAAAGAACGGTGAATACATCAACAGCATAAATGGTGAAGAGGGTGAAGCGGGGGCGTTCTCAACACCACACGGCATATGGATCGATACAAGAAAACCAGAGCGTGAACTCTACATCGCCGACCGCAGTAACGGCAGAATTCAAGTCTATGATTTAGTGGGCAACTACAAACGAGTGCTCGGAAGAAGTCCAGGCTCAGAATGGCTCCACAGCCCAAGTAGTTTTGCTCAAACAGGAAATTACCTGATTACGGCCGAACTTAGGGGATCGCGGATCACAATAATGGATAAAGACGATAACCCTGTAGCCTACCTTGGTGAAAACTCAGGGGCATTTCTATTTAGTGAAGACTGGCCGAACGTCCCCCATGAGACACTTGAGGTCGGAAAGTTCAATAGCCCACACGGTCTCGCAACAGATTCATCAGGCAACATTTACGTTGCCGAATGGCTGGTAGGAGGCCGCATAAACAAGCTGTCAAAGCTGTAACCTGACCTGTTCTCACAAGGGGTGAGGAAATACGGCCTCATCATATCCAGGGAGCAGGCTGGACAGGGCCGAAAACGGAGGTCTGGCTGATTATATGAAAGCAATCGTCCTACGCCGACCCGGGCAGGTTCCTGCATTCAGTTACGAAGACTTGCCTGATCCTCAATGCAAAGAAGGTGAGATACGTATCCTAGTTAAGGCCGCTGCCGTTAACCGGGGAGAAGTCCAGCGCCGAGCAGGCACTGTTGGTGGCAGTTGGTCACCGACGTCGGCCGACCCACCTAAGCCGGCTATAGTGGGATGGGATGTGGCAGGGGTGATAGATCGTGTAGGTAAAAACGTAAACCAGAACCTGATCGGTCAAAGGGTCGTCGCGCTGCTCGTCGAGCGTGGCGGGTACGCGGAGATGGCAGTTGTACCATCTGAATTCGCCATACCTATACCGGCGCACATGACGTTTAATGAGGCCGCTTCCTTACCGGTTGCGTTCTTGACTTCATGGTACGGTCTAGTCCGCCACGCAGGACTTCATGCAGGTGAAGTCGTCCTAATACAAGCAGGAACCAGCGGAATTGGTGTCGCTGGTATCCAGATCGCTAAAGATCTATCAGCAATCGTGATAGCAACCGCGGGAACAGATGACAAGACCGAGTTCTGTAAAAAACTTGGCGCGGATTACGTCATCAACTACACAAAAGAGGATTTTTTGGATGGAGTCAAGGATATAACGAACAATCGCGGCGTCAACGTGGCCCTTGACTGTGTTGGTGGGGAAACCCTTAAAAATAGCATCGCATCATTGTCGCATGGAGGCCGTATAGTGACGGTGGGAAACGTGTCACAATCACATCACCCAACGATTGCACTTGACATCCTCTTCAAAATTAGACCGAGATTTGCAAGCGAATCACTACTCACAGAACCAGACCTGCCGTCGGCGTTATCGAATATAGTACAACTCGTTGCTCATGGCAGAATCAAAGCTGTTATTGATAAAACATTCCATCTCTCGAGAGCAGATGAAGCACATAACTACATAGAACAACGCCAACACAAGGGGAAAGTGATACTAACACCGTAACCCACGATACCGCCCTGGTCTGGCCCGCAGTATCCTTAAGTTACCGCGATGGTATTCTATCGCCCGGCAAGTTAATCCAGTGTACAAATTGAACCAAGGAGAAATGCCATGTCGGAAACCAGACGTTCAGAGAAAGCGAATCGGATGGAGCAATGTATTCGCACTTACTTCGACGGCTGTAACAACGCAGACGTAAGGAAAATGACATCGTGTTTCACTCCCGATGCCGTACACTACTTTCCACCAGATATGTACCAAGGCCCTTGGCACAGCGCCGAGACAATAGCGAGGAAGTGGCAAAACGCGGTGGCAACCATAGGGTCGTACTGGACAATAGACAGTGTAGTGGTAGACGAAGAAAGAGACCAAGCAGTCATCGAATTCACTCATTTTAAGACAAAAGACGGAACTATTTTGAGAGGCGCGGAGTGGTACCTGTTCGACAATGAATCAGGACTAATCAGCGAGCTAAGAGCCTACTATGCATCCCCCCAAGCCAAGGATCTTAGAAAATTGGAACTGGGCGGGTACGACTATGCAGGTCGCGGCTACTCCTTGGCACCACCACCCGAAGCAAGAAACTGGCCAAGCTAAACCAGCTTTATGGGTAAGCGACAACACGAGGACATTCAACCCTCAGAAGAGATGGGACCGATTACCTAAGAGTAATGCCTAACCGTGACGCAACTCTAACCACAAAGGGCTCTATTTTTGACCATAGAGGAATCTTGTTAAATGCTTCAGAAAATGTTTCTGGCACTTCTCCAGCGAGCCGAGGGCGGTCGAAGCCAGCTGAAATACGGTATATGACAGAGTAGGCCAGCGGATGTATCGGCCTATTGCCAATTTGGTCTCCAATGAGATGACCGATGTGCCCAAGAACAGCCGCAAGCAACACTGGGTGATACCACAGAGCCAATACCAACACCAATGAAACTGCACTGTATTCCCAACCGTGCAATAAAACGTAAAGCCTTCCTTTATCCTTCCTCCAGTACCAGTTGTAATAATCAAGAACGTGGTCAACATCGATCAGAACCCCTGTAACCGATGCTGCGGCAACAGACGCAGAGGCACCTGTAGCAGCCCATACCGTCCCTCCTATTCCAACGGAAACTAACGTGTGCCCTACTGGGCCCAATGGTATTACCTCAAATTACATATTTGGCAAACTACGACTGATCGAGCATAGCCTTATGGCTCAAAACACGAAGCCTGTCTTCTGACGTCAGATATTGCACAATATTCGCTTTGAACTGCAGCAAGGAATCCTCAACGGTCAGAACCGTCGTATCGATAACGAATTTTCTAACAATCAGCGATTCCTCATATTGTTCGTCAAAGCGTTCCAAGACTACCTCGGCGTCTCTTGCCTTGAATAATGTGTCTGTGTGGCGTCTCGGAAATGGGCTCTCGCCAGATTCAATCCGAGTGACAATAGCGTCTGGTGAGGCCTTCATCAGCACCAGAACCATGTCGGGCATCAAAGATAGTACATCGCGATCCAACCCCCGAGCCATCCTTCTTCTGTCCGCGTACTGACCCGGACCGCCATAGCCATAGTAAAGGGGTGCGTAGACGGCGTCTGAGTAATACCAGTCCAAAAGGAATAGATCGGGCATCTCTATATAGCCCGGGGTCAGCTTGTTGAAAATCTGATAGCGCTGGTAATGCTCCATCAAGCCAGGATTCATACCGAGCACCTGCTTTTCCGTCAAATCTCGGTGATCTTCATGACCCATGGCGTGAACTACGTGAGGCACCGTGAAGTGGTCATGGAACGCAAAATCAGGTGGCTCCTTAAACTCGCCCCCAGTCTGTTGAGCCCACCAGCGGGATATTTCAACACCCAGAGTGTGCTTACCAGCGTATTCAATACCCATCAAAATCAGTCGCACTTTCCACCCTCCACTTTAGGAATCCACAGAATCAGTGTGATATCCGTGTAAAGTATTCGGACTATACTTAATAACACATGCTGTAAGCAATCAATCCCACCGTTGACACCCCTCATTCTGACGAGTATCGTGTAGCGCTGGCCGATACAATTCATAGTTCAGCAAAAAGGCAGCCTTTTTTGGCAGACACGATTCGAATTGGAATAATTGGGGCCGGAAGCGTCGCGCAGGCTCGTCACATACCCAGACTCCAAAAAGTGCCCGGCGTACAGATCACCCATGCATGGTCCCAATCCCTCGAAACGTCTCAAACTGCGTCTCGGAAATTTGGAATCCCTACCATCGTTGGAAACTGGGAAGCTATTATCGAATCTCCTGAGATAGACGCTGTGGTCATAGCCACCCCGCCAATCTTACATCTCCCTACAACTCTCGCAGCACTCAATGGTGGCAAACACGTCTTGTGCCAAGCACGTATGGCACGAAACCTGAGAGAAGCTCGTATCATGCTCGAGGCATCCACCGCCACCAACTTGGTCACCGCCTTGTATCCTCCGCTGGCTGGCTTGAAAGGAGACTGGGCTATGCGTCGGCTTCTACATGACGAATGTTACGTTGGTACTATTCAAGATGTACGAGTCACTGACATAACGCAGACGGCACCTACTGCGCCAAGTTGGAGGATGGATCCTGAGGTAGTGGGGGTAAACACGATGTCAATGGGCATCGTGGCAGAAGTCTTCAACCGTTGGGTAGGACCAGCTAAGTCGATCTCGGTTTCCAGCAGCGAGCCACCCACCGCTGTTCCACAATCCCTCGCAATAGGCGCCACATTGGGGGGTGGAGGAACAGCCAGCTTCCACCTATCCTCCAGAGTTACACATGGAGCAGGCAGTTCAATGGAAATATTTGGTTCCAGAGGCGTTCTTCACTATAAATTTTCAGCCGATGAAATATCTGGCATGACTGAAAATGAGGACAAGATGCACTCTATCGAAATATCTCCTGACGAACATCGTAGCCAGACTACAGATGCCGAATTTATTGAAGCTATACGTAAGGGTACGCCGGTAGTACCAAATTTTGAGGAAGGCCTGCAATATATGGAGTTCAACGAGGCAGTGGCCCAGTCGCTCTACGATGTTAAAACCGTACCTATGCCCCCCAATCCTAAAATGCAAACCTGGGGCACCCTTCTTTAAACCAACGGAGGAATCCATCTTGCTCCCAAAGGAACTCAACGTCGAAGGCCAATCAGTCATCGTAACGGGCGCTGCTCGAGGCATTGGTAGAGGAATTGCAGAAGTACTCGCCGAGGCGGGTGCCAAAGTGTTGGTTACTTCACTTACCGACCGATATCTCAAACCATTCAGTGACGAGATGACCAAAACAGGGCACCCAATCGAGACTTTGACAGCCGACGCTACCACATCAAAAGGGTGGGACCACACATTGGAATTTGCGCTGTCCAGATTCGGTCACGTGGACGCACTCATCAACAACCTCGGTGACGCCATTATGAGACCGTTAGTACCCCTACCCGACCACCCTAGTCGAGAGCCAATAAGCGACGATGAGTATAGGAAAGTCCTAGACGTTAACTTAACAGAAGCATTCCTGGGATGCCGCGCAGTAGGATCACATTTCATTGACCGACGGCGAGGCAAGGTCATCAACATTAGCAGTCAATCTGCTCGCAGAGGTACACCTCAGACCCTGGTCTATTCAACTGCCAAGGCAGCATTGGTGAGACTAACCCAGACACTAGCCCTTGAGTGGGCACCCTATGGAATAACGGTGAACTGCATAGCTCCTGGATCATTCCCGGATCCTACTACGACAGGGCATGACGGGTACGCTGAAGCAGAAAAAGATGCCAAAAAACGCGTCCCATTGGGTCGCGTAGGCAACATTCGCGAAGTAGGATTTCTTGCACTGTACATGATTTCCGCAGCATCCAACTATATGACAGGAGAGACCGTCTATATCGACGGTGGCTCGAGCTTCAATTAGGTAATCAGGAATATTTCAAATCGAGAAGGAGTTAGCTCGTTCAATGGACCCAATCAATCTGTGTGACTACGAGAAGCTAGCCAAGAAGCTAATGCGCCCAGAGGCATGGGATTTCGTCGATGCTGGTTGCAACGATGAAGCCACAAAGAATCGGAACCGCAGTGCCTTCGAAGAGGTGCTCGTACGGCCCCATTTCCTAGTTGACGTAGGCGTGCGTGATCTAAAAACAACCGTGCTCGGACAAGAGATTAGCTTTCCAGTAATGATCGCACCAGCAGGATCACAAACAGACGCCCATCCTGATGGCGAAATTGCATCGGCGCGAGCCGCAGGAAAATCAGGAACGATTTTTGCCTTACCTACAGCTTCCGGCCATGGCATGAATGAAGTAGCTACGGCATCGACGGGGCCACTGTGGTTTCAGTTGTACCACTATAACAACGAGCTTACAGAATACTTGGTTTCGATGGCAGAAAAGGCCATGTACTCAACAATATGCCTCACGGTGGATACCCCAGTACCTAGTCCAAAAGAACGAGACATACGTAACAACCATAGCGGACCGGAGATGAGTTGGGGGAGCCTAAAGGACCGTCCTGATTTGTTACAACACAGATCTGTAGGTATCCCAGATACAATCAACTGGGATCCCCCAGGATACACAGGTTTGACCTGGGATAAACTAGATTGGATTCGTTCCCTTACCGGTTTACCACTGGTTATAAAAGGCATACGAACAGTCGAAGATGCGCTACGTTGCGTCGAGCACGGCGTCGACGGAATTGTGGTTTCCAATCACGGAGGAAGACAGATTGACGGCACGTTCTCAGCTATTGAGACTCTCCCCAGCATAGCTGAGTCAGCCGAAGGAAAGTTGGAAATTTACTTTGACTCCGGGATACGACGTGGCCTCGACGTGCTTCGAGCGTTGGCATTGGGCGCACGGGCCGTCATGATTGGTCGCCCTGTTTTCTGGGGACTCGCTGTTGATGGTGAGGCTGGGGTGACCCGTGTACTAGAGCTACTCAGATTAGAATTTGACAGAGCCTTGGCATATTGTGGACTGAAGTCCGTCCACGAGATCGACCGTAGCTTAGTTTCTATACCACCAAATTGGTCGGCACGGGTATAAAAACCCTACAGCTTACCGCCGAGATATCAACAAAAAAGCGTCGCTTGCAGTACGAACCGACACCCAATCCAACAAGAGGCCTCTGATGGTATACCAGCACAAATCGCGTGAGGACCAGAATCCTCTGTATAACAGTTAGCGCCCTACCGCTTTCGCCATCTGTTCACCTTGTTCAAGACAATAAGAGTACACGGTATTTACATCTGAACCAATACAGAAGTCTAAGACTCCCATGTCGATGTACGGTTTGGCTTCTTCCCAGCCGCTGATCTCTGCCCTAGGACGTATGCCCATTTTAAGGCAGGTTTCAATAGTGTACTTTTCAGCGGTTTTGACCTCCGGATCGCTCGGATACTTCCCGATACTCATCGAGTAGTCCCCAGGACCAAATTGAACCATGTCAATTCCGCCCACAGAAAGGATTTCCTCAAGATTGTCGACACATGGTTTTTTCTCAACCATGATAGCAACCACGGCCCCATTCAATGAATTTATGTAATCATCCATCGTATATGAAGCGGGATAGACATACCCAGTGTCCCTTGTACTTGCAACTCCACCACGACCACCTACATCCGGTGTCTCTGGACGTACCGCACTAACCCCCTCCTTTGCATCGGCGACTGTACGGATATCAGCAAACAGCACGTTCTGTATACCAGAGCCTATGGCGCGTTCAGCCAGGTAGGTCCTAGGTTCTTGATCAAGCTTCATTAGCGAACTCATGTGTTCGAAGATGTCGATCGCTCGACCGAAGTTCTCCAAGGAAAACAGGTCGTACGG
Organism: SAR202 cluster bacterium; assembly: GCA_030754315.1. GTDB lineage: Bacteria > Chloroflexota > Dehalococcoidia > Lucifugimonadales > JASMAO01 > JASMAO01. The sequence continues at coordinate 184 of JASMAO010000001.1, read as the reverse complement.
TGCATATTGGCCGGAAAATTCAATGTAGTCCATCACACCGGTGTGGCCAACCACTTCTACCATGCCAGGCCACTGAGTAAAAAGATGCGTACCTATCGTTGGTTTGCCAGCATCTATCAAGTCACGTAGTACGTTGTTTTTCCGCAATGTATATTCCTTTCCTTTGTCTATCTCTGGTTAGGAC